>JAEVZM010000378.1 GCA_023392225.1 Pseudomonadota bacterium | reverse complement strand
AAGGTTGGGCAGGGCGGCGAAGACTGCGGCCGGCGGGTGCCAGCCGAGCAGGTAGCGGATGGCGGCGGGGGCGGGCAGGGCGGGCCAGACGAACACCGGGCGGCCCGGCATGAGCGCCCGGACGGTCTCGGCCCACGGCTCGGGGTCCCACGGCCCGGACGCGACGAGGATGCCCTGTGCGCCGCGTTCCACGCCCATCTCCGCCCTTCCCAGACTTCGGGTGGCGGATCGCCCTATTGCGCCACCACGCCCTCCGGCGCGGTCCTGATCTCGAAGGCCGCCGCCAGCAGGGCCCGGGTATAGTCCGTCTCGGGTTGTGTGAACACCCGCTCGGCGGTGCCGCGCTCGACCACCTTGCCGTTGCGCATGACGATGATCTCGTTGGCGAGCGCCTTCACCACCTTGAGGGCGTGGCTGATGACGAGATAGGCGAGGTCGCGACGCTTCTGGAAGTCGCGGAGCAGGTCGACGACCTGGGCCTGGACGCTCATGTCGAGGGCCGAGGTCGGCTCGTCGAGCATGACGAAGCGCGGCTCGAGCACCATGGCGCGGGCGACGGCGATGCGCTGGCGCTGGCCGCCGGAGAACTCGTGCGGGTAGCGGTGGCGGGTGGCGGGGTCGAGGCCGACCTCCTCGAGCGCCTTGATCACCCGCCGGTCGCGGTCCGCCGCCGACAGGTTGCGGTCGTGGATCTTCAGCCCCTCTTCGATGATCTCGGCGACCGACATGCGCGGGCTGAGCGAGCCATACGGGTCCTGGAAGACGATCTGCATCTCCTTCCGGAACGGCCGCATGGTCTTGAAGCTGCGGTTCTCGATGTCCTTGCCGAGGAAGACGATCCGGCCCTCCGACGAAATCAGCCGGAGGAGGGCGAGGCCGAGGGTGGTCTTGCCGGAGCCGGATTCGCCGACGATGCCGAGGGTCTGGCCCTCGCGGACGGTGACGTCGACGCCGTCGACCGCCTTGACGTGGCCGACGGTCTTGCGGAACAGGCCCTGCTTGATCGGGAACCAGACCTTGATGTCCTCGCCCTTCATCACGACGGGCGCGTCGAGATTGGCCTTGGGCGGCGAGCCCTTCGGCTCGGCGGCGAGGAGATGGCGGGTATAGGCGTGCTGCGGATGGGTGAAGACGTCCTCGGTCTCGCCGGTCTCGACGATCTTGCCGTGGGTCATGACGCAGACCCGCTTTGCCATCCGCCGCACGATGCCGAGGTCGTGGGTGATGAACAGCATCGCCATGCCGGTCTCGGCCTGGAGGTCGCGGAGCAGCTGGAGGATCTGCGCCTGGACCGTGACGTCGAGCGCGGTGGTCGGCTCGTCGGCGATGAGGAGGTCCGGATTGTTGGCGAGCGCCATCGCGATCATGACGCGCGGGCGCTGGCCGCCGGAGAGCTGGTGCGGATAGGCGGCGAGCCGGCTCTCGACGTCGCGGATGCCGACCTTGGTGAGCAGCTCCAGGACGCGCGCCCGCGCGGCGGCGTCGCCCATGCCCTGGTGCAGCTTGAGCACCTCGCCGACCTGGCGTTCGATGGTGTGGAGCGGGTTGAGCGAGGTCATCGGCTCCTGGAAGATGATGCCGATATTGTTGCCGCGCACGCTCCGGAGCGCCTTGTCCGGCGCGGTCAGGAGGTCGGTGTCCTTGAAGAGGATCCGGCCGGTGGGATGCGAGGCGGCCGGGTAGGGCAGGAGCTTCATGACCGACAGCGCCGTGACCGACTTGCCCGAGCCGGACTCGCCGACCAGCGCGACGGTCTCGCCCTTGTCGATCGAGAAGCTCACGCCGTCGACGGCGAGCGTCGTGCGCCCGCCTTGGGTGAAGGCGACCGAGAGGTTCTCGACGGAGAGGAGGGGAGTGGAGCTCACTTGAACACCTTGCGCGGGTCGAAGGCGTCGCGGACCGCCTCGCCGATGAAGATCAGCAGTGACAGCATGATCGAGATGATGAAGAAGCCGGTGAGGCCGAGCCACGGCGCCTGGATGTTCTCCTTGCCCTGCGCCAGCAGCTCGCCCAGCGACGGCGAGCCTGGCGGCAGGCCGAAGCCGAGGAAGTCGAGCGAGGTCAGCGTCGTGATCGAGCCGTTGAGGATGAAGGGGAGGAAGGTGAGGGTGGCGACCATCGCGTTCGGCAGCAGGTGGCGAAACATGATCGTCCCGTTGCCGACGCCGAGCGCCCGCGCCGCGTTGACGTATTCGAAGTTGCGGCCGCGGAGGAACTCGGCCCGCACCACGCCGACCAGCGATACCCAGGAGAAGAGGAGCAATATCCCGAGCAGCACGAAGAAGCTCGGCGCGATCACCGAGGATATGATCAGGAGCAGGTAGAGCGCCGGGATCGAGGTCCAGATCTCGATGAAGCGTTGCGCGATCAGGTCGATCCAGCCGCCGAAATAGCCCTGCACCGCGCCGGCGACGACGCCGATCACCGAGGAGATGATGGCGAGCGTCAGGCCGAACAGCACCGATATCCGGAAGCCGTAGATCAGCCGGGCGACGACGTCGCGGCCCTGGTCGTCGGTGCCGAGCCAGTTCCAGTTACCGGGCGTGCAGTTGCGGTCGTTGACGCCGTCCGGATAGCGCGAGCAGCGCTCCTCGAGGGTCATCATCCACCAAGGCGGGGCGGGCGCCGGCACCGCGATCTCGTTGTTGACGGTGCGGTTGGCGTAGCGGATCGGCGGCCACACCATCCAGCCATTGTCGAGGATCTCGTCCTGGATGAAGGGGTCGCGATAGTCGGTGGTGGCGAGGAAGCCGCCGAACTTCGATTCCGGGTAGTTGTTGAACACCGGGAACAGGATCTCGCCCTTGTAGGAGATGACCAGCGGCCGGTCGTTGGCGATGAACTCGGCGAAGAGGGTCAGCAGGAACAGGACGAGGAAGATCCAGAGCGACCAGTAGCCCCGCCGGTTGGCCTTGAAGTTCTGCCAGCGGCGCTGGTTGAGCGGCGAGATCCGGAGCCGCCGCGGCGGCGGCTCGGTCTGGCCCGGCTCCGGGTAGATGGTCTCGAGCTGCTCGCGCTCCAGGACCTGGTCCATGGCTCAGACCTCCCGCGTCTCGAAATCGATCCGGGGATCGATCCAGGTGTAGGTGAGATCGGAGATGAGGTTCACGATGAGCCCCAGCAGCGAGAAGATGTAGAGGGTGGCGAAGACCACCGGATAGTCGCGGTTTATCACCGATTCGAAGCCGAGCAGGCCGAGGCCGTCGAGCGAGAAGATGGTCTCGATGAGCAGCGCTCCGGCGAAGAACGCCGAGATGAACGCGCCCGGGAACCCGGCGATGACGATCAGCATCGCGTTCCGGAAGACGTGGCGGTAGAGCACGGCGTGCTCGGTCAGCCCCTTGGCCCGCGCGGTCATCACATACTGCTTGCGGATCTCGTCGAGGAACGAGTTCTTGGTGAGCAGCGTCGTGGTCGCGAAGGCCGAGAGCGCCATCGCGGTGAGCGGCAGGACGAGGTGCCAGAAGTAGTCGAGCAACGCCTGCGGGTTGGTGATCCAGTCCCAGAACGGGGTGTTGGCGTACTTGTCCGACCACAGGCCGCGGAGCGGGAACCAGTCGAAGAAGCTGCCGCCGGCGAACAGGACGATGAGGAGGATGGCGAACAGGAAGCCCGGAATCGCGTAGCCGACGATGATGACGGCGCTGGTCCAGACGTCGAAGCGCGAGCCGTCCTTCATCGCCTTGCGGATGCCGAGCGGGATCGAGATGGCGTAGGAGAGCAGCGTCATCCACAGCCCGAGCGAGATCGATACCGGCATCTTCTCGATGATCAGGTCGACCACGCTGATGTCGCGGAAGTAGCTCTCGCCGAAATCGAAGCGGAAGTAGTTCCAGAGCATGAGGCCGAAGCGCTCGAGCGCCGGCTTGTCGAAGCCGAACTGCTTCTCGAGCGAGGCGATGAACTCCGGGTCGAGCCCCTGCGCGCCGACATAGCGCGAATTGAGGTCGCCGCCCCCGCCGCCGGGCTGCTGCACGCCCTGGAAGTCGCCGCCGCCCCCGCCGCCGATCGCGGCGGTCGCCGAGACGTCGGTGCCCTGGAGCTGGGCGATGATCTTCTCGACCGGCCCGCCCGGGGCGAACTGCACGACGAGGAAGCTGATCGCCATGATCCCGACCATGGTCGGGATGATCAGCAGCAGGCGACGGAGGATATAGGCACCCATGGGCTTCGCTTATCCCGCCATTCCGATCGCTTCAGCCTTGCCGCGGTCGAACCACCAGGTGGTCTCGGGCGCGAAGGCGTAGTCGGGTTTGTTCTCGGTCCAGCCGAACAGGTCCCAGTGGGCAACGTTGTGCGTCGGCCGATACCAGTTGGGAACCCAGTAGTGCCGCGCCCGGACGATGCGGTCGATCGAGCGCGTCAGCGCGATCAGCTCGTCGCGGTCCTGGACCCCCGGGATGCGGGCGAGCAGGGCGTCGACCACCGGCTCCGTGACCCCCGAATAGTTGTAGGTGCCGGGCATGGCGGCGGCCTTCGACCCGAATATCTGTTGCAGGCCGTCGAGCGGCGTCGGCTCGAGGCTCAGCGCCGACATGACGATGTCGAAGTCGTAGTCGTTCTCGCGCGACTGCATCTGCACCGGGTCGATCTGCCGGATCGTGGCGTCGATGCCGATGCGCTTGAGGTTGGCGACGTAGGGGGTGAGCACGCGCTCGAGCGAGCCGGAATCGATCAGGAACTCGATCGTGAGGGGGCTGCCGGTGGCGTCGACCAGCCGGTTCCCCTCCTGGGTCCAGCCGGCGGCGGCGAGCAGCTCGGAGGCCTTGCGGAGGAGGGCGCGATCGCGACCAGAGCCGTCGGACTCCGGCGGGACATAGGCCGCCTCGAAAACCTCCGGCGGCAGCTCGTCGCGATGGGGCTCGAGCAGGGCGAGCTCCCCGGGCGTCGGCAGGCCCTCGGCGGCGAAGTCCGACTTCTCGAAATAGGAGGCGAGCCGGGTGTAGGAATCGAAGAAGAGGTTGCGGTTCGACCACGTGAAGTCGAAGGCGAGGCCAATCGCCTCGCGGGTCCGCGCATCGGCGAATTTCGGCCGCCGGGTGTTGATCATCCAGCCCTGGTAGCTCGGCCGCTTCTCGGCCGGGAACAACGACTTCAGAACCTTGCCGTCGACGACGGCGGGGAAGTTGTAGTCCTGCGCCCAGGTGATGGCGGTGAACTCCTCGCGGAAGGTGATCTCGCCCTTCTTGAAGGCCTCGAAGGCGGCCTGCCGCTCGGTGAAGAAGTCGACGCGGATGACGTCGAAGTTCGCCACGCCGCGGCGCACGGGGAGGTCCGCTGCCCAGTAGTCGGGGACGCGTTCGTACTCGATGAAGCGGCCCGCGCTCAGCCGGCCGACCTTGTAGGGGCCCGAGGCGAGCGGCGGCGAGAGCGTGCTGGCGAGGAAGTCGTTGGCGCCGTAGTAGGCCTTCGAGAAGATCGGCAGGCCGGCGACGGTGAGGATGGTGTCGCGCGCCTGCTTGCCCGAGAGGGTGACGACGACGGTGGCGGGATCGCTCGCTTCGGCCGAGACCATCTCGCGGATCACCTGCGACAGGTTCGGGTGGCCGTCGGCCTTGAGCAGCATCAGCGAGAAGGCGACGTCCTCGGCGGTGAGCGGCGTGCCGTCATGGAAGCGCGCCTCGGGCCGGAGGTGGAAGGTATAGACGTTGCCGTCGTCCGACACGTCGATGGTCTTCGCCACCAGGCCGTACATCGCGTCCGGCTCGTCGGAGGCGCTGACCATCAGGCTGTCGAAGCAGATCTCCATGCGTGGCGGGGCGTCGCCGCGCAGCACGAAGCTGTTCAGCGTGTTGAAGGTCCGGGTGTTCTGGTTGAAGTACCAGTAGGGCGGCTGGAAGTTCATCCGCCCGCCCTTCGGCGCGTCGGGATTGAGATAGTCGAAATGGGTGAAGTCGGGCCCGTATTTGAGGTCGCCGAAGACCGAAAGACCGTGGAGGCCGGAGCGGCCGGCGGCCCAGGCGAAGGGCTGCAGCGCCGCGTAGAAAGCTCCAGCCCCGGCGAGGCGAAGCGCGCTCCGCCGGGTCAGGCCTTGCCGGGCCATCGTCACTGGGACCGTCCCCCGACCTTCTTGGCCTTGGCCTCATCCCACCACCAGATCTGCGGGAAGCCGATGGCATATTCGGGCAGCGGGTCGGGGTGGGAGTAGCGGTCCCAGCGGGCGACGCGGGCGGCGCGGAGCGTCCAGCCCGGCACCAGGTAGTGGTTCCACAACAGCACCCGGTCGAGCGCCTTTGTGGCGGCGACCAGCTCGTCGCGATTCGGCGCACTGATGATCTTGCGGATCAGGAAGTCGACCGCCGGATTGTCGATGCCGCCATAGTTGCGTGAGCCGTCGCGGGTCGCCGATTCGGAGCCGAAATACTCGATCTGCTCGTTGCCCGGCGACATCGACTGGGCCCAGCCCGCATACATGATGTCGAAGTTCCGGTTGCGGACCCGGTTCTCGTACTGCGAGCTGTCGGCCGGCCGGATCTCGAGGCGGATGCCGATCTTGGCCAGCTCCTGCTGGTAGCGGAGGGCGATCTTCTCGTAGAGCGGTCCGTTCATGAGGAACTCGACGGTGAGCTGCTTGCCGTCGGGGCCGACGAGGCGGTTGCCGTCGAGCTTGTAGCCGGCCTCGGTGAGCAGCTTCAGCGCCTGGCGGAGGTTGTTGCGCGAGCCCTGGGGCGTCGAGTTGTCCGGGTTCTTGTAGACCTCGGTGAACACCTCGGGCGGCACCTGGTCGCGGATCTCCTCGAGCAGGGCGAGCTCGCGCCCCTCCGGCAGGCCCTCCGAGGCGAGCGGGATGCCGTCGAAGTAGCTGTCGAAGCGGGTGTACTGGCTGTAGAACAGCGACTTGTTGATGTCCTCATAGGGGAAGGCGAGGTCGAAGGCCTCGCGGACCCGGACGTCATCGAAGGGCTTGCGGTTGAGATTGAAGATGAAACCGAGCATCAGCCCGGCGGTGCGGTAGGGCTCCTCGAAGGTCTCGAGCACGATCCGGCCGTCCTTGACGGCGGGGAGGTCGTATCCGGTCGCCCAGACCCGCGCCGTCGACTCCTGGCGCCAGTCGATCTGGTCGGCCTTGAACGCCTCGAACTCGACCGTGTCGTCGCGGAAATACTCGTAGCGAATCTCGTCGAGATTGTTCGAGCCGACATTGACCGGCAGATCCTTGCCCCAGTAGTCGGGCACGCGCTCGTAGACGATCGTGCGGCCCGGGATGAGGGACTTGATGCGGTAGGCGCCGGAGCCCAAGGGCGGCTCGAGCGTGCCGCGGGTGATGTCGCGCTTCGCGCCCTTGGCGTCGGTTCCCTCCCAGTAGTGCTTCGGGAGGATGAGGAGCTGGCCGACGATGTGCGGCAGCTCGCGGTTGCCGGTCTGGTCGAAGGTGAAGGTGACCTCGCGCTCGCCGGTCTGCTCGGCCTTGACCACGTGCTGGTAGTAGTAGGCCTGCTGCGGGTTGTTGGCCTTGAGCACGTCGAACGAGAAGACCACGTCCTCCGGCGTGACCGGCTCGCCATCCTGCCACTTGGCCCCTTCGCGGAGCCGGTAGGTGACCGAGGAATAGTCCTCGGGATACCTGAGCGCCTCGGCCAGCAGGCCGTACTCGGTGGAGACCTCATCCATCGATGAGGTCATCAGCGTATCGTAGATGAGGCCGAGGCCCAGTGGGGTGCTGCCCCGGGGCGGCACGAAGTTCAGCGAATCGAACGAGCCGATGTCCGACATGCGCACCGAGCCGCCCTTCGGGGCATCGGGATTGACGTAGTCGAAATGGGTGAAGTCGGCCGGGTACTTCGCCTGCTCCTCGACGAGGCTGGTGGCGTAGCGCCATTCGCCGTCGGCGGATTGGGCGAGCGCTCCCGTCGCTGCGGTTGCCAGCACCGTGGCGGCGAAGAACGCTGTCAGTATCGGTCGCATCGTCCGCGCTTCTCCTCAAGAGTTTCGTAGAGGTCCAGTAAGGCGTTTCTCAGACCATATTAAGGGCACGCAGGCCAAACGTGCACCGTCTCAGCGCCACCTTACGTAAATTTCATGCCGGCAACGAAAAACGCCCCGCCGGAGGGCGGGGCGTTCGAAGGATGTTCGGAGTGTTTTCCGGCACTACTGGGCCGGCGTCTCGCTCGCCGGGGCGCCCTCGGGCGAATCCGCCTCGGCGTCGGGCGCCGGGGCCATGGTCGGCTCGGGCGCCGCCTCCGGTGCCGGCGCTGCGCCGTCCGACTGGCCGGACGAGGCCGGCT
>JAEVZM010000314.1 GCA_023392225.1 Pseudomonadota bacterium | reverse complement strand
CTGATCCTCTTGCGCGCCCCGCAGGGCGCGGGCCGCATCCGTGAGGTGGACGCGCATCGCCGCCTCGGCGCCGGCCACGTCGCCCGCCACGATGCACTCAAAAATCCGCTGGTGGGCGACCACCGTGTGCTCCGAGCTCTGGCCGCGGACCCGCCGGCCACGCTGGCTCATGGCGAAGGACCGCCGCACGGCGGGCGCGGTCGCCTCGAAGACGCCGATGAGGATGCGGTTCCCGGTGGCAACGGCGATGGCATGGTGAAAGCCGAGATCGGCCTCGTCGAAGGCGAGGTCGCCCTCGGCGGAATCGCAGCCGGGCATGGCCTCGCGCATCCCGTCCAGCATCCGCTCGATCCCCGTGAGGGCCGGCCGCGTCGCCCGGCGCGCGGCGAGCCCGGCGGCCTGGACCTCGAAGGACATCCGGGTCTCGACCAGGTCGAACACACCCTTGGGGTCGTTCTGGACGACGAAGGAGACGAACTCGCCGAAGGCCGAGGCGTCCGGCTCCCGGACCACCGCCCGGCGTCCGCGGGCGAGATCGAGCAGGCCACGGCCGGCGACCATCTTCACCGCCTCGCGCACCGTCACCCGGCTGACGCCGTGCTGGACTGCGAGCTCGGCCTCGCTGGGCATGCTCGCCCCCGGGACCATGGTGCCGAGAATCATTCGAACGAGCTCGTCGGCGACGCTCTCGGTGGCGGTACCGGTGTCCTCACGCTTCTTCGGCGCGGGTTCGGTCATACTGCACCTGCGAACATATAAGACAACTCGCTCGACAGCGTCGTGGCGGTCGACAACGGAGCCCTCCCTCTTTTCGACCTGAAACTAAGGCTTTACCGCTTGCTTGGCAAACGGCCCAAGCTTCGGCCAAGTATTGAACACGGCGAGAATGAGGCGGGCTTTACAGACGTATGTTATTCCCATAACCATGACGGTCGCACCTGACGAGGTGTGGTGAGCCGGCCGCGGGAGGCGGTCGCGCGATGGGAGGACTGATATGACCGAACGTTTTGCGCGGCTCCGGCCGCTGGTTGGTGCTGCGTTGCTGCTTGGCGTGGGGAGCACGGCCGCCCTCGCCCTCGACCCGACCCCGAAGTGGTGCGAAGGCGTGAAGATCGCCGCGTTCCCGGGTGGTCCGCAGGGCGGCGTCTTCGCCAACAACGTCTATAACGGCTTCCGCCAGGCCGAGCTCGATCTCGGGCCGACGGTGACCTACTACTTCTCGGACTGGGATCCGAACAAGATGCTGACCCAGATCCAGCAGGCGGTCGCCACGGCGGTGGACGGCATCGCCACCTACGGCTTCGCCGGAGAGGCGGCCACCGGGCCGGTGGTGAAGCAGGCCTTCGACCAGGGCATCATCTTCACCACACTCAACACCGCGCTGCCCGACAGCGAGAAGGCCTATGCCCCGCAGGGCTTCGGCTTCGTCGGCGCACCGAACTACGACGCCGGCTTCGCGCTCGCCACCGAGGCGGCCAACCGCGCCGGCCTCAAGTCCGGCGACAAGGTCTTCGTCTGGGGCCTCAAGGGCCAGGGCGGCGACCGCGGCCAGCGCACGGTCGGCGTGATCGACGCCTTCGAGAAGGCCGGCGCCACCGTGCTCTACCAGGAGATCGACCAGGCGACCAATGCCGACCCGAACGCCGGCACCGCCACCTTCGTCGGCCTGATGGGCGCCAATCCCGACATCAAGATCGTCGTCACCGACCACGGCGGCCTGACCTCGAATGTCGGCGTCTATGCCAACGCGGCGAGCCTCGAGCCCGGGCAGGTGTTCTTCGCCGGCTTCGACATGTCGCCGAACACCGCGCAGGCGATCGAGCAGGGCTACCAGAGCCTGGTCATCGACCAGCAGCCCTACCTGCAGGGCTACCTGTCGCTGCTCAACATCTGCCTGACCAAGAAATACGGCTTCTCCGGCCTGCACATCAACACGGCGGGCGCCTTCGTCGACAAGTCGAACGTCGCGGCCGTCGCCCCGCTTGCCGCGGTCGAGATCCGCTGACGCCCCTTCGGCGCGGAGCCCGGTGCTCCGCGCCGCCTTCACCTTCCCCCCGAGGATTCCGAGCGATGGCCGAAGCAGCCCTTGCCACTCCGCCCGCCCGATCGGCGACGGGCAAAACCCCGGTGATCGAGCTCCGCAACGTCTCCAAGACGTTCGGCGAGGTCCGCTCGCTCTCCAACGTCGACTTCTTCGTCAATCCCGGCGAGATCGTCGGCCTGCTCGGCGACAACGGCGCCGGCAAGTCGACGCTGGTGAAGACCATCATGGGCTTCCATACGCCGGATAGCGGCGGCGAGATCTACTTCCACGGCAAGCGGATCGACGACTGGTCGGTCGCGCGCGCCCGCTCGCTCGGTATCGAGACGGTCTACCAGGAGCGCGCGCTCTGCGAGAAGCAGCCGATCTGGCGCAACATGTTCATGGGCCGCGAGCCGCGGACCAAGTGGGGCCTGCTCGACGTCAAGCGGATGCGCGAGGAATGCGCCCGGCTGATGAGCGAGCACATGGGCTTCACCTCGGCCGCCGTGCACCCCGACAACATCGTCACCACCATGTCGGGCGGCGAGAAGCAGGGCGTGGCGATCACCCGCGCGCTGTTCTTCGATGCCGAGCTGGTGATCCTCGACGAGCCGACCATGGGCCTGTCGCTGACCGAGACCAAGAAGACGCTCGACTTCGTCTCGAACATCAAGAAGGCCGGCAAGTCGGCCGTCTTCATCGATCACAACATCTTCCACGTCTATCCGGTCGTCGACCGGCTCTACGTGCTCGACCGCGGCAAGGTCGCCGGCGTCTACGACAAGTCGCAGATCTCGATGGACGACCTGATCGACCGGCTCTACCGCGTCGCGCGGACCGGCGCGCTGGAATAGGGGGGCAGCAGATGGTTTCCGAGACTGCGGGCGCTAAGCCCGCCAACAACCGCATCGCGCCGCCGTCGGCGCTTCGCCGCCACGGCAGCCAGCTCGGCATCATCGCCGTCGGCATCGCGATGTGGCTGAGCTTCGTGATCGCCGCGCCGGCGGTGTTCACCAACGTCAACATCTATGCCGCCTTCGCGCAGACCACGCCGCAGTTCGGCATCATCGCGCTGGCGCTGACCTTCGTCGTCATCACCGGCGAGATCGACCTCTCCTTCCCCTCGGTGATGGCCCTCGGCACCGCCGCCTTCTGCATCGCCACCGCCTATGGCGGCATGCCCTGGTATGTCGGCCTCGTGGTCGGCTTCGGCACCGGCGCGGTATGCGGCCTCATCAACGGCTTCCTCGTCGCCAAGCTCGCGATCCCGTCGCTGGTCATCACCATCGGCACCTCGTTCCTCTATCGCGGGCTCGAGCTCGTGCTGATGAACGGCACCGGCGTGCCGCTGACCCCGGACCAGTTCCCGGAGATGCACGCCATCTTCCGCGAGCCGGTCTTCGGCTTCCCGGTCCAGACCCTGTGGATGATCGTCATCGGCATCGCGCTCTGGGCGCTGCTCAACCGCACGCGGTTCGGCGCCCATGTGTTCCTCGTCGGCGACAACCCGACCAGCGCCCGGCTGATGGGCGTCAACGTCGTCTCGGTGAAGACCCGCGCCTTCGTGCTGGTCGGCGTGATGGCGGTGTTCGCCGGGCTGCTCACCTCGTTCTACGGCTACTACTTCTGGCCGACGACGGGTGACGGGTTCCTGCTCAACACCATCGCCTCGGTGTTCCTCGGCGGCACCTCGGTGTTCGGCGGCGCCGGCTCGGTGGTCGGTACCTTCGTCGCCTCCTACATCATCGGCGCGATCAATGCCGGCATCGTCTCGGCCGGCGTCAACGCCTTCTACACGCAGCTCGCCTTCGGCTTCGTCATCGTCATCTCGGTGGTGCTGCAGATCGTCATCGAGCGGCGGATCCGCCGGCAGTCGATCACCGGTCGCTGACGTAGAGGAAAATGCGGCGGGGGCCTCAGGTCTCCGCCGCCGGGCGGCTCGCAAATCCGTGGTGGAGCGGCCCGTGGCCGCTGCCCACGTCGAGTCGGCCGGCGTGGCGGATCGCCTCGGTCACGTAGTCCTTGGCGCGGGCGATGGCGTCGCGCCTCGGCATGCGCGGCAGCAGCGCGGCGATCGCCGAGGACAGCGTGCAGCCCGTGCCGTGGGTGTTCTTCGTCGCGATGCGCGACGCGGTGAGGACGCTCGTTCCCGACGCATCGCAATAGACGTCGCTCGATTCCGGCCCGTCGAGATGCCCCCCCTTGAGCAGCACCGCCTGCGGCCCGAGCGCGAGCAGGTCGCGCGCCATCGCCCTCATGCCGTCGACGTCGCGCGGCTCCTCCGCCCCGAGCAGCACCGCCGCCTCCGGCAGGTTGGGCGTGATCACCTCGGCGAGCGGGACCAGGCGGCTCCGGATCGCAGCGACGGCGTCGGCGGTCAGCAGTGCATCGCCGCCCTTCGCCACCATCACCGGGTCGAGCACGATCCCGCGGGCACGGTGGCGCAGAAGGCAGCCGGCGATGGCTTCAGCGATCGGCGCCGATGCGACCATGCCGATCTTGACCGCATCGACGCGCACGTCCTCGAACACGGCGTCGATCTCCGCCGCCACGAAACTGGGTGCCATCGGCTCGAAGCCGCGCACGCCGCGGGTGTTCTGGACCGTGACCGCGGTGATCGCCGCCATGCCATAGGCGCCGAGCGCGGCGAAGGTCTTGATGTCGGCAACCGACCCGGCGCCGCCGCTGGGGTCGACTCCGGCGATCGAGAGGACGTTGGGAATGCTCATGGCTGCGCTCCGTCCACCGCCCGTCGCAGGAGCGCGGCCGCGGCGCGTGGATCGTCGGCGGCGCAGATCGCCGAGATCACGGCGATGCCCGCGGCCCCCGCGGCCATGATCGCCGCGGCATTGCCGGCATCGATGCCGCCGATGGCGACGAACGGCACCGGCAGCCGCGCACCGACTGCGCGGAACCCCTCGAGGCCGAGCGGCGGCGCCGCGTCGGCCTTGGTCGCGGTGGCGAAGACCGGACCTAGGCCGACATAGTCGACGACCGCCGGATCGACCGTCGCCACCTCCTCTGCCTTCGTCACCGACAGGCCGAGGATCGCGTCAGGACCGATGGCGGCGCGGGCCGCGGCCGGGTCGCCGTCCTCCTGGCCGATATGGAGATCGGCACCGGTTTCTGCGGCGACCGCCACGCGGTCGTTGACCATGAGCCGCACGCCGGCCGGCGCGAGGTCTGCCATCAGCGCCCGGGCGAGCGGGACCATCTCCGCGTCGGGCATCGCCTTGTCGCGGAGCTGCACGGACGTGACCCCGCCCGCGATCGCCGCCTGCACGGTCTCGAGCAACCCGCGCCGCGCCGTCTGGGCGGGGTCGGTGACGAGGATCAGCCGAAGGTCGGGAAGCAACCTCACCGGAGCCGCACCCCGGCGCCGAGCGCGGCATCGTCGAGATTGTGGAAGGCGTCGATCAGCGCCACCTGGAAGCTCGCCGGCCCCTTGGCCCCGACGATCGCCTGCTCTGAGGCGACGCCCATCGCCGCCAAGCCCGCCACCGCCGCGTCGAGCGGCGCGCGCCCGGCGCCGAGGAAGGCGCCGCAGAGGGCCGTCGCCATGCAGCCGGTGCCGGTGACGCGGGACAGCATGGCGTCGCCATTGGCTATGCCGACCATCCGGTCGCCGTCGGTCACGTAGTCGACGACGCCGGTGACGGCGACGACGCACTGCGCTTCCCGGGCAAGCGCCCGGGCGGCATCCCGTGCCGCGTCCGAGCCTTGCGTCGAATCCACGCCCTTGCCGGCGGCGCCGGATTCGCCCGCGAGCGCCATGATCTCCGAGGCATTGCCGCGCACGATTGCCGGGCCGAGCCCGAGGAGACGCATCGAGACCTCGGTGCGGTAGGCGGTGGCGCCGGCCGCGACGGGATCGAGCACGAAGGGCACGCCCGCCGCATTGGCGGCGCTTGCTGCCTTCTCCATCGCCTCCACCCAGGGCGGCGACAGCGTGCCGATGTTGATCACCAGCGCCTGCGCCAGCGGGGCGAAGGCCTCGACCTCGGGCAGCGCGTGCACCATCGCCGGCGAGGCGCCGATGGCGAGGAGGGCGTTGGCTGTGGTGTTCATGACCACGTAGTTGGTGATGTTGTGGACGAGCGGACCGCGCGTCCGAAGACGCTCGATGGCACCCGAAAGGCTGACTTCCGTCACGGCTTGCTCCCTTTGTCGGGAGCCGCGGGCGGGCCGCGCAGGGCCCGCTGGTGACGGCTCCCTGTCGCTGGCATTACCCAGATCAGGTTCGGCGGGTTTGATCTCAGCCCGCCCCGGAAGGACGAGCACCCCGTATCACCGCCGCCGAACATATGGTTTGCGGCGCGAGGGTCAAGACGCAGCGCGGTATCGCCCGGTCGCCGCCGCTGTCATCGTCGAAGGCTGGCGACGTCGCACCAGGGCGCCCGGCTGCCGCCGTCATAGGGCCGGACGAGACCGGCGGCGAGCATCGCCGCGGCAAGATCGGTCCCCTCGTCGGTGACGACGTCGGCGAGCACGCGGCCGGCATACTTGTCGTTCTCGACACGGCGGAGACGCACGCCGGCCGTGCCGACCAGCGCCTCCAGGTGCGACCGGGCGTCCTCTGCCGCGGCCTGCTCCGCCGCGCAGCGGCCGCGAAGCTCCGGCGCGTCGATGCCGCGGATGCGGGCGTTCACCACGATGTCGATGCCGATCCAGATTCGGGCCCGGAGCGCCAGCGTGTCGCCATCGATGACCCGGATCACGTCTGCTGCCACCGGGCCGGAGAGCGTCTCGGCCCGCGCCGGCAGGGCGGCGGTCGCGAGGATGACGAGCATGGCGAAAGTCGCCACATGGCGAAGGGAATGAGAGAGAAAGCGGCGGGACATGGCGACTCAACGATAAGGAACGAATTCCTATATCGTGTTTCGTGTCCCACACAAAAGGAATTATATCCTAGGCACACGCCTTCCAATCGAAGGGTGGAATGCCGCCCTGTGGCCACGGCGGCATTCCCGATGTCGCGGCGCGCAGCCGGCAGCTCCTGCCGGCCCCGCGGACTACATCCCGGTGCCGCGCATCTCGCCGACCGCCCACTTGCGGGCTTCCTTCGGCATCGGCGGGTAGCCGGTCACCTTCGGCTCGGCGCCCTCGATGTCGAGGAGGTAGCGCTGGGCGGCATTGGTGCGGGCAAGCAGCTCGGGCGTCACGTGGTCGCGCTCGACGAGCTGCTGCGGCAGGTCGCGGCGGCCGATGAAGAGGTGCAGCACCCGGCGCGGCTTGCCGCTGAAATTGGTCGTCCCGCCATGCCAGATGCCGGCATTGATGACCGCCACCGAGCCCGCCTTGCCGGTGATGTGGAACTCGCCCGGATAGGTCGCGATCGGGTCCTTCGGCACCTTCGGCGCGGTCTCGGCATCGATCTCAATGGTCTTGAGCTCGTGCATGTTGATGTCGGGGACGTTGATCGGCGACCACTTGTGCGAGCCGGGGACGACGCGCGTCGGCCCGTTCTCCTCGGTCATGTCGTCGAGCAGCACCATCGAGTTGACGCCGCGCCAGTCGGTCGGGCCGGTGCGCGGCAGGTCGCTGTGGAGGTGCTGCTGGCCGGTGCCCTTGCCGGGGCTCCGCTCGTTGAGCGAACCGACATGGATCTCGCCGAGCAGCATGTGCGCGGCGGCGAGCGTCGGCGCGCAGGTGAGGCAGCGGTCGAAGGCCGGCGACTTGTTGAACAGGTTGGACAGTCGGCTGGCACCGGGCTCGATATGCACCTCATGGCCGCCGAACTCGCCCTCGAGCGCGCTCAGCCGGTCGACCTCGTCGCGCATCTCGGCTACTTCCTCCGGCGAGAACACGTTCTCGGCGATGAAGAAGCCGCGCTCCTCGAACGACTTGAGCTGCTCCTCGGTCAGGCAGTCCATCGCGACTCCCAGTTCGGCCAGCGCCTGTGCGGTGTTCATGCTGTGCACTCCTCGCTCATCCGCCCGGCCGGCTTCTGCGGCTCGTTGCGGCGATTGTTTCCCTTGCCCGACGGGCGCCCTTTCGAAGATGAGCATCCCGAGCACCGCATCCTAGCGGGCCTCCGGCCAGCCGTTCAATCGTCTGCTCGGCCCTCGCAGCGCCTTTACGCCGCAGGGCCGGCGCGATACGACAGGCCGAGACGGGGCGGCAGCCTGCCTGCCGCGACGGGAGAGAGACACCATGATCGTCTGCTGCGGCGAGGCGCTGATCGATTTCCTGCCGAGAAAGACCGAAGCCGGTGCCGACAGCTACCAGCCCTTCGTCGGCGGCTCGGTGCTGAATGTCGCCGTGGCGCTCGGCCGGCTGGGCGCCCCGGTCGGCTTCTTCTGCGGCCTCTCCGACGACTTCTTCGGCGACATGATCCGTCAATCGCTCGAGGCGAGCCACGTCGACTTCTCGCTCTGCCCGATCTGGAGCCGGCCAACCACGCTCGCCTTCGTCAAGCTGACCAACGGCAATGCGGAATACGCCTTCTTCGACGAGGGCTCGGCTCTCCGCACCCTCGAGGAAAACGACCTGCCGCCCATCCCGGCGACGGTGAAGGCGATGCATTTCGGCTCGATCGGCCTCACCGCGGAGCCCTGCGGCTCGTCCTACGAAGCGCTGATGTGGAACGAGAGCCCGGAGCGGCTGATCTCCTTCGATCCCAATGTCCGACCCTCGCTGATCAAGAACCGCGACGGCTACATTGCCCGGATCGAGCGCATGGTGGCGATGTCCGACATCGTCCGGATGAGCCTCGAGGACCTGGAGTGGCTGGCGCCGGGCCGGAGCTTCGAGGAGATCGCCGAGGACTGGCTGGAGCGCGGGGCGAGCGTCGTCGTCCTGACCAAGGGGCCCGACGGCGCGCGGGCCATCGCCAAGCGGCGCTCGGTCTTCGTGCGGAGCGTCGAGGTCGAGGTCGCCGACACGATCGGCGCCGGCGACACCTTCTCGGCGGCGCTCCTCGCCCGCCTGCACGACCAGGGGCGGCTCGACAAGCAGGCGGTCCAGCACCTGTCGGAGGCCGACCTCACCGACCTACTCGGATTCGCCGCGAAGGCGGCGGCGGTCACCGCGTCCCGGCCGGGCGCCGATCCGCCCTGGGCACACGAGCTCGCCTAGCCCCGCATTGCTCCAATGATCGGGCGGTGGCTTCTGTCCGGGGCAGCCGTGCTGTAATATCGTCAAGTGTACTAATCGGGGGAGGCTCACCATGAGCATGACTGGAATGGCGCCTTCGGCGGAAACGCCGACCTGGCTTCGCATACTTCTCGGCATCGTCCTCATCATCGCGGGCGTCGTCGTTCTCGGCAACATCGTGTGGTTCTCGCTGGTCGGGGCCATGATCATCGGCATCGCGGCGATCGTCGGTGGCGCGTTCGAGATCATCCACGCCTTCTGGACCAAGGGCTGGGGCGGCTTCATCTGGCAGATCATCCTCGGCCTGCTCTACGTCGCGGCCGGCATCTACATCATCACCCAGCCGGTCGGCGCGGTGCTCGCCCTCACCTGGGTCATCGCCATCGTCTTCCTGGCGCTCGGCCTGGTGCGTCTCATCGTCGGCTTCCAGACCTGGAGCGCGGGCGGCTGGCTGCTGGTCCTGTCGGGCATCTTCGGCATCATCGCCGGCATCATCATCCTGTCCGGCTGGCCCGAATCGTCGGTGTGGGTGATCGGCCTCCTGCTCGGCATCGACCTGATCTTCTCCGGCTTCGGCTGGCTCACCTACGCCGCGGTGGCACCCAGCAACCGCTAGGTCGCCCCGCCCGGCGGCCCCGGCCGCCACACCTGCCTTGGCGCGCGGAGATTGCGGTTTCCGCGCGCTTTTCTTGAGAAGAGGCCGCATCGGCCCGCCCCCGAAGACGAGGAGACCTCCCTTGGAACAGACCTGGCGCTGGTTCGGCCCGAAGGACCCCATCTCGCTCCGGGACGTGGCGGAGGCCGGCGCCACCGGCATCGTCAGCGCCCTCCACCAGATTCCCGGCGGCACCGCCTGGGACGACGCGGCCATCGCCGAGCGCAAGGCGCTGATCGAGGCCGAGGGGCTCCGCTGGTCGGTGGTCGAATCGATCCCCGTGACCAATGCCATCAAGGCCCATACCGCCGACTGGCGGCGCGACGTCGACGCCTGGAAGGCGACGCTCCGCGCCCTCGGCCGGGCCGGCATCGACACGGTCTGCTATAACTTCATGCCGATCGTCGACTGGACCCGGACCGACCTCGCCTGGCCGATGCGCTCGGGCCAGGCGCTCCGCTTCGACATCATCGATTTCGCCGTCTGCGACGTCTTCATCCTGCAGCGGGCCGGCGCCGACGACGATTACGACGTCGACATCCTCGCCGAGGCGCAGAACCGCTATGCGGCCATGCCGGACGCCCGCCGCGAGGAGCTCGAGCGCATCATCCTCGCCGGCCTTCCGGGCTCCGACTTCGCCTATGACCGGGCCGGCTTCATCGACCTCCTCAAGCTCTATGCCGGCATGGGTCCGGAGGAGCTCCACCAGAGCCTTATCGAGTTCCTCGGCGAGGTGGTGCCGGTCGCCGAGGAAGCCGGCATCCGCCTCGGCATCCACCCCGACGACCCGCCGTTCCCGCTATTTGGCCTGCCCCGGATCGTGTCGACCGCCGGCGACGTGGCGGCCCTCCTTGACGCCCATGACAGCCGGGCCAACGGGCTGACCTTCTGCGTCGGCTCCTACGGCTCGCGCGCCGACAACGACATCGTCGGCATGGTCGAGGCCTTCGGCCCGCGCATCAACTTCCTGCACCTGCGCAACGTCACCATCGAGGCCCCCCGCGTCTTCCACGAGGCGGAGCATCTCGCGGGTGGCAGCGACATGGTGGCGATCGTCGCCGCGGTCCGTGCGGAAGAGCGCCGGCGGGAAGGCGAGGGACGCCCGGACCACCGGATCCCGATGCGTCCCGACCACGGCCACCTGCTCGCCGCCGATCCGGTGCGGAACGCTAACCCCGGCTATTCCTATGTCGGACGCCTCAAGGGGCTCGCCGAGCTGCGCGGCGTCGTGGCGGCGGTGGACCGGTTCACCGCCTGAGGTCGTCCGTCAGCGCGGGGCGCCGGCGGGCGACATCGGCCCGGGACCGTTGACGGAGATGGCGAGCGCGACCGGACGGTTGTCCGAGTACTGGTAGGGCGTGCAGGCGGCAGCGGCGACGGCCAGGCCCACCACGACGAGAATCGCCATACCGCGCGTCGACAAGCTGCCGATGACCGCCATTTCACCCCACCTCTGCTCACGATCACGACGCCGCGTGACGGCGCCTTCCGAATTCCGCGACACGAATACCATGCTGCCGGCTGCCGCGTCGAGATTCGAGCGCCGGCCATTGAGGTGCGATCCGCACCGGCCGCCGGTGGCGGAGCGTCGCCGGCCATGCCAATCTCGCCCGCCCTAACCACCGATACGCGCCTGATCCCATGACCGATACCGAACGACTCCTCCGCTCGCTTCTCGATGCCGCCGTCGCCGCAGCCCTGCCGGCGCGCGTGGTGCCGCCGCACCTGCCGAAGCCGCCCAGGGGCCGAACGATCGTGCTCGGCGCCGGCAAGGCCTCGGCGGCGATGGCCCGCGCCGTCGAGGACAATTGGGACGGCCCGCTCGAGGGGCTGGTGGTGACCCGCACCGGCCACGGCGTGCCGTGCGAGCGCATCGAGATCGTCGAGGCCTCCCATCCCGTGCCCGACGCGCGCGGCGAGGACGCCGCCCGGCGCATCCTCGCCCTCGCCGAATCGGCCGGACCGGACGACCTCGTGCTGTGCCTGATCTCCGGGGGCGGCTCGGCCCTCCTCGCCCTGCCCGCGGCGGGCATCAGCCTCGCCGAGAAGCAGGCCGTCAACCGCGCGCTCCTTGCCTCGGGCGCCGACATCACGGCGATGAACATGGTGCGCAAGCACCTCTCGGCGATCAAGGGCGGCCGGCTTGCCGCCGCAGCCTTCCCGGCCGAGACGCTGAGCCTCCTCATCTCCGACGTGCCGGGCGACGACCCCAGCGTCATCGCCTCCGGGCCGACGGTCGCCGACCCCACGACCTTCGCCGATGCCCGCGCCGTGCTCGCCCGCTACGGCATAGACCCGCCGCCGGCGGTCGCCGCCCACCTTGCCGCGGCCGCCGAGGAGACGCCGAAGCCCGGCGACCCGCGGCTCGCCCGCGCCCGGCTTGAGATCATCGCCTCGCCGATCGCGAGCCTCAGGGC
>JAEVZM010000291.1 GCA_023392225.1 Pseudomonadota bacterium | reverse complement strand
CGCATCCGCGGCCTTCGACGCCCCGCCCCACTGCGGCGGGCCTCGGAGGACACGCCACGCATTAACTTCCCCCCACGTCATGGCCGGGCTCGTCCCGGCCATCCACGTCTTTCCTGTGATGTGGTGTTCGCGTGGATGCCCGGGTCAAGCCCGGGCATGACGTCGGAGTGATGGACGAGCGGTCGCGGCGCACAAGGGGGAGAGGCGCGCGATTGTGGACTCGTGTGCCCCACCGTCAAGAACGCATACCCCGCCAAAGGAAGTCCTTTGACGGGATACGCGGTACCACACAATCAACCACAGCAGCGCCAATGGCCACAAACGTACTCCAAGCGTCCATAGCGGAACCGAGTGTACGGGTTGACCCAGTGACAAGCACGCGAATGAGCGGTCATCTAGACCCCCCTTTGCTTAGGCGTGCCGGTTGCGCTCTCTAGCAGATGGGCCTACCAACTACTCTGCACAAACCTACCCAGTGCTGCCTTCGCTCTCGGATTGGCACTCACAAGCGCCAACGGCGCCTCGTGCTCCGCGTCAGCGGAGCCTCGAAGCACGCAGGACGGGGTCGCCTACTCCGCGATCTCGAAGGTGATGTTGGCGTTGGCCTGCACCCGGCTCTCGCCCGGCATCACCGGCACCGCCTGCGGGGCGGCGTCGAAGACCATCCGCTCGGCGCGGGCGAACATCGGCATGCCGCCGCCGCCCGACACGTCGAGGACGCGGACGATCCTGACGCCCGCCGCATCGGCCATCAGCTCGGCCTTCCGCTTGGCGTCGGCGATCGCCTGGCGGAGCGCGGCGTCGGCAGCGGCCTGCGGGTTGGCGACGTCGAAGGCGATGCCCGAGATGCGGTTGGCGCCGGCGGTCACCACCTTGTCGAGGAGCGCGCCGGACGAGCCGATCTCGCGCACCGTCACCGTGACGCCGTTGTCGACCTGGTAGCCAACGATCTTCGGCGCCTGCGGCATGCCGTCCTCGGCCGGGCGCTGCGGGGTCTCGTCATAGACCGGCATCAAGCCGAAGCCGCTGGTCCCGATGTCCTTGTCGGCGATGCCCGCGGCGCGGATCGCCTCGATGACGCGGGCGGTCTCGGCGTTGTTCTGGTCGAGCGCGGCGCGCGCCGTCTCCCCTCGCGTCGAGACGCCGATCGTGACGATCGCGATGTCGGGGGCGACCATGACATAGCCCTCCCCGTTCGCGTTCAGCGTCGGGATGCGCTCCTCGGCGAGGGCGGGGCCGGCCACCACCAGGAAGGCGGTGACGGCGGCGGCGATGGGCCTGGCGATCGGGTGCATGTGGGTTACGACTCCTTGGCGCTGCCCCCCGGCGGATCGCCCTTCCCTCGCCCGCCATTCCGGCCGTATTGCGGCGCCCGCGATTGCTCGCGCGCCCGTTTCCGCCTATACCGGCCCACGCCTTTCGGGCCTGTAGCTCAATGGTTAGAGCCGGCCGCTCATAACGGTCTGGTTCCCGGTTCGAGTCCGGGCGGGCCCACCAAACGCTCCGCGGTTTCCAGGCACGATCGATCGCCCCCCGGCGTCGATGACACCCGCTCGCCGAGCCGCGTGGTTGCGACGCCGGCAGACTGCATGCGATGGTCGCTTCCCGCAATGGGAGGGCTTCGAGACAATGCACCCGCGTGCGATGATCGTGTTCACGCACATACCCAAGACCGCGGGGACGACCTTCACCGGTCGAATGACCGGCGCCATTCCGGCAGGGCAGGCCTACATCGTCACCGGCGACTTTGGACATGATGGCGGACTTGCCAAACGGGGTACGTCCGGCCTGTCCCTGGTGGGAGGCCACATTCGCTTTCCCATCGCCTGGCCAGTGATTGGTCCGGCCATCTATGTTGCCGCGGTCAGGTCCCCGCTCGACAGAATCCTCTCGCAGTTCTTCTTTTCGATCCGGCAGGGCGAGTTCCCCATTCAGGGAGATGACGTGCGATCCGAGTTTGACCGGTACTACGACGCCGTCGTCCGTCGTCAAAACTGGCTGAACCTCCAGTGCCAGTTCTTCTCGGCTGACGGCACGTTCGATCAGGCTGCCGGTGTCATCGAACGTCACTACACAGCGGTCTGGGACTCCGAAAAGACGGACCAGCACTTCTCCACCATCGTCGCATTGTGCGGACTGAAGGCCAGCGCCGCAGACGCCGATGTCAGCGCCTACGCGGCGCCGGTCTCCGAAACCGATGAGGCCTTACGGACGGGCGCGCGACCGAAGAGGTACGTCGACTTCCTCGGCAGCGATCAGCGCGAACGGGTGCTCCGTGACAACGCCGAAGATGCAAGGCTCTACGACTGGGTTCGACAAAACGGCGGCCTTCGCGCTCGTGGAGCGAGCTGATCCGCAGGACTTGGATCAGACACGCTGGGGCTCGGCGGACGGTGTTCGATGGGCAGCTCGGCGAGCTTCGTATCGGCAGCATCGGTTCCGCGGCCCACCAATGGCCCCCGTCCCTGCAGACGGGAACCGAGGCGATCGGGGCGCGTTGACCTGCGCCATGATCAAGAGACACACCCTCCCCGCCCGTCACCGCATCAGCGGTTGTTCCACTGCCCGCGCCTGGGATCGCGGCTGGGACGACGATGATCGCGGGATCGACGATGATGACGCTGGACCGGCCCCGCTCTATGCCCTCGCAGGACCGGTCGCCCAGTCGACGGCGGTGGCGATCCCGCCATCGCCCGCCCCGCCTGCGGGGGCCGCGCTGGACCTACCTGTCACTGCTCGTCCGGATATCATCCCCCGCGCCGCAACCTGAAGACGGCGTGGCGGGCGAGATCAGCCGGGCTCTTCCGCCAGCACTTGAGCGGATCGTAGCCGTCATGGGCCAGGCAGATGTTGCAGGAGACGCAATCCGGCACGCCGCGGTATCCCGCCATCAGGCGCCGCGGCAGATCGGGCTCGCGGATGAAGGGTCGGGAGAGGGCCAGAAAGTCGGCGTCGCCCGAGGCAACCACCGCCTCCATCACGTCGGTCGAGCGCAGCCCGCCGACGAGGATGATCGGCCGATCGACGCGGGCACGCAGCGCCCGGGCGAAATCGCGGTAATAGGCCTCCGCCCCCGCCGGCCGCCACAGTCGCGGCAGCAGCCAGTCGGCGACCGCCCGGCGCGTCCCGACCCCGACATAGGGCCGGATGTTCTCGAGATACGAGCCCATGATGCCGAGGGTCACCTCGAAGGCGTCGATCCCTTCCGCTGCCAGCGCCTCGGCGCGGTCGAGGCTCTCGTCGAGCGTCAGGCCGTCCGGCACGGAATCGGCGAGTCCGATCCGCATCGTCACCGGGAAGTCGGGACCGACAGCGGCGCGGACCGCCCGTGCGACCTCGATCGAGAACCGCGCCCGGCCTGCCGCGTCGCTGCCCCAGCGGTCGGATCGCTTGTTGGCATGGGGCGAGGCGAATTCGGCGATCAGGTAGCCGTTGCCGCCGTGGATGTGGACGCCGTCGAAGCCGGCCGCCTTCGCCCGCGCCGCAGCAGCGGCAAAGGCGGCGATGGTCTCGGCGATGTCGGTCTCGCTCGCCTCGTCCGGCTGGCGGGCATAGATCGGGTTGGTCACCACCGACGGCGCCAGCGGCACGCGGTCGGCCATCATCGACTGGCTGCCGGCATGCGACAGTTCGGCGAAGATGCGCCCGCCCGCGGCGTGCACCGCATTGGTCACACGGCGGAGCGCCGGAACCCGCGCATCGGTGTCGAGGCCCATCTGCCGGGGCGAGCACTGACCGCGATGGGCCACGTAGACGTGGCCGGTGATGATCAGCCCGGCGCCGCCCCGGGCGAGGCGCTCGTAGAAGGCGACGAGCTCCGGCGTCGCCTCGCCCGCCTCGGTCGCCATCGTCTCGGAGGTCGCCGCACGCACCAGGCGGTTGGCAACCGTCAGCGAGCCGATGCGGCCAGGCTGGAGATAGGCGGCGGCGGAGCCGGTCCCGCCCATGGCGCTCAGACGCCGAGGAACAGTTCGAGGAAGTTGTCGGCGCCGAGCAGCTCGGCGGCGGGACAGCTCATCCGCACCGCGCCGCCGTCGAGAACGTAGACCCAGTCGGCGAGAGAGAGGATCTCCTGCGGGTCCTCCTCGACCACCCAGATCACCGTCGTGCCGGACTTGTTGATGGCGGCGATGCCTTCGGCGACCTCGCTGGTCATGTGCGGCGACAGGCCCGAGGTCGGCTCGTCGAGCATGATCAGCTTGGGCTGCGCGATCAGCGCCGAGCCGATGGCGAGCATCTGGCGCTCGCCGCCCGACAGCGAGCTGCCGCGCTGGCGGCGGCGTTGCCTCAGCCGCGGGAAGCGCTCGTAGATCGCCTCGATTGCCTCGGCCGGCCGGATGCCCGCCGGCAGGAGGTTGCAGCTCAGCTCGAGATTCTCCTCGACCGACAGCGAGCCGAACACGTTCCGGGTCTGCGGCACGTAGCCGATGCCGGCGGCTGCGATCGCCTGGGTCTCGAGCGTGTCGATCCGCTGGCCGTCGAAATGGATCTCCCCGCCCATCACCTCGACGAGGCGCATGATCGCCTTGGCGAGCGTGGACTTGCCGGCACCATTCGGGCCGATGATCGCGACCATGGCGCCGCGCGCCACGGTGACGTCGAGCCCGTGGAGCACCGGCAGCCGGCCATAGCCGGCGACGAGACCGCTAGTCCTGAGAAGAGCGTCGCCGGTCGGGGCGGCGCTTGGCACCTGTGTCATGACGATGGACGCCTGTCGATCAACCCGGGACGTTTGCCGGAGGGACCGCGGGGAAGGAGGGTTGCCGGCTTGTGCCGGTCCCCCCTCCCCCGACGGAAATCAGTTGGCGGGGTATTCGCTGGTGTCGATGGTCTTGGTCGACACCCACGCGCCGTTCTCGTCGACGACCATGATGCGCGTCGCTGGAATGGTGACGTTGCCGGTGTCGGTGAAGTCGACCGGACCGGAGGCCCCCTCGTAGTCGATGTCCTTGCCCTCGCCGAGCGCCTTCACACCGTCCGCGAAGCTGTAGACCTTGTCGCCGTCACGCGACACGGCGACGAGCTCGCCGTCGATCGCCTCGCCGGTGGTGGCGCCGGCGGCCGCGGCGGCGAGCGCGGCCAGGATCACCGCGTCATAGGTCTCGGCTTGGTAGAAGCCGGACTGCGGGGCTTCGCCAAAGCGGGCCTCGTAGGCCTTGGAGAAGCGCTCCCAGCCCTCGGCACCCTCGACCTGGCTGCTGACCGGGTTGGTCGCGCCCTTGACCACCTCGACCCCGGCGGCGTCGACGAAGTCCTGATTCTGAAGATCGGACGTCACCCAGTACTTCCAGTCGTAGCCACGCTGGTAGGCCTGCTTGACGAAGTTGACGCCGGCAGTCTGGCCGGTAGCGAGGAAGATCACGCCCTCGGGATTGGCGTCGGCGACTTCCTTGATCTCGTTCAGGTAGCTCGACTGGTTCGGTGCCAGCACCACCTTCTTGACGATCTTGCCGCCCATCTTCTCGTAGTTGCGGATGAAGGTGTTGGCGCCCGACGAGGTGCCCTCGAGGTTCTCGACGACGACGACGATCTCCTTCTGGCCCATCTCGTCGAGGAGCAGCTTGGCGTGCACCACGCCGAGGAAGCTGTCCGAGGCGTTGGTGCGGTAGATGTACTTGCCGGTGCCGCCAGCATCGTCGAGGCCCTCGGTTCCGGCCGAGGTCGAGATCACCGGGGTCTTGGTGTCGGCCGCCAGCGACAGGATCGCCATGATCGGATCGGACTCCGGCCCGATGATTGCGGCAACGTTGTCGACGTTGATCAGCTTTTGCGCGCCGCGCACGCCGCCGGCGGCGGTCGAGGCATTGTCCTCCGGCACCAGCACCACGGTGTTGCCGTTGATGCCGCCCGCGGCATTGATTTCCTCGACGGCGAGGATGGCGCCGTTGTTGAGGTCGCCGGCCCATGGGGCCATGTCGCCGCTGAAGCCGACGAGGAAGCCGAACTTGACGTCTTCGGCCGAAGCCGCGCCGGCGACACCGGCGGTGGCAAGGACGCTCACGGCAGCGAACAGGGTCTTCCGGAAGTTCTGCATGACTCAGATCCCCTCTTTCTGGAACTCGTCTTCGTGGACTTCGCCCCGGCCCGCAGCGGCGCCCTTGCCGATGTAGAGCTCGAGAACCTTCGGGTCGCGGATCACCTCATCGGGCGATCCCTCGGCGATGATGCGTCCGTCCGCCATGGCGTAGATCGTGTTGCAGACGCTGCAGACGAACTTGAGATTGTGGTCGACGAGCAGGAAGCTGACGCCCTGGTCGCGCAGCATCCGGATGCGCGCCGCAAGGCTCTCGATCAGCGCCGGGTTCACGCCCGCCGCCGGCTCGTCGAGCATCAGCAGCGTCGGCTTCGCCATCATGGCGCGGGCGAACTCGAGCATCTTGAGGTCGGGGGCGCTGAGGTCCTGCACCCAGCCGTCGCGCTTCGCATAGAGGCCGAAGTCGGAGAGGATCGCGGCGGCCGCATCGAGCGTCTCGCGCGGCACGCGGGTGCCGGCGAACAGCGATCGGCGCCGGGCGCGGTCGTGCGCCGAGAACACCAGCATGTTCTCCATCACCGTCATCCGCGGGAAGCCGGTCGGCGTCTGGAAGGTGCGGAGGATCCCGCGGCCGGCGATGCTGCTCGGCTCCTCGGCGGTGATGTCGGCGCCGCGGAAGCGGATGGTGCCGGCATCGGGCTTGAGGAAGCCGCTGACGATGTTGAACAGCGTCGTCTTGCCGGCGCCGTTGGTGCCGATC
>JAEVZM010000199.1 GCA_023392225.1 Pseudomonadota bacterium | reverse complement strand
GCTCCATATCCAGGTCGTCGGCCTGTTCTCGATCGTGGCGGCGACGCCGGCGATCCTCATTGCCGTGGTGGCGAGCGTCACCCTCGACCGCGGCCTCGACAACTGGTTCTCGACCAACACCCGGGCGATTGTCGAGAACTCGGCCAACATCGCCACCGCCTTCGTCGATTCGCAGGCCCAGTCGCTCGACACCGAGATCACCGGCCTCAAGCACGAGCTGGAGCGGGGCAGGGCGCTGCTCGTCGAGAGCCCCGAGCGCTTCCAGAGCTTCCTCGCCGAGGTGGTGCGCGGCCGCGGCCTGCCGGGCGTGTTCCTGGTCAAGAGCGACGGCTCGATCGTCACCGAGGCGGTGCCCGGCAGCCAGGGCAACTTCCCGCCGCCGCCGCCATCCGCCATCCAGCAGGCCAAGATGGAGCCCGACCGGCCGGCGCTGATCGCCCCCGGCTCGACCAACATGATCGGCGGCATGGCGGTGCTCGACGGCTATGACGACGTGCTAGTCTATGCGCTCCGGCCGCTGCCGCCCGAGGTCATCCGCCACCTCGTCATGACCGCGGACAACGTCAACCAGTACCGGGCGCTGGAAGCCAGCCGGGTCAGCGTCCAGCTCGCCTTCGGCATCATCTATCTCGGCATGGCGCTGGTCGTGCTGCTCTCCGCCATCTGGCTCGGGATCGCCTTCGCCAACCGGCTGGTGTCGCCGATCCGGCGCCTGATCGATGCGGCGAAGCAGGTCTCGCAGGGCAATCTCGCGGTCCGCGTGCCCGCCAAGAAGTCGGAAGGCGACCTCGGCGACCTGAGCGAGACCTTCAACAACATGACCGAGCAGCTGCGTAGCCAGCGCTCCGAGCTGCTCGCCGCCAACTCGCAGATCGACAGCCGCCGCCGGTTCACCGAGGCGGTGCTCTCCGGCGTCACCGCCGGGGTCATCGGCATCGACGGCGAGGGCCGCATCACCATCGCCAACCGGACCGCGACCCGCTTCCTCGGGCTCGGCGACGGCTCGATCGAGCGCAAGCCCATCGTCGAGGTGCTGCCCGAGCTGGAGCCGGTGGTGACGGCCGCGCTCCGCGACGACCGGGCGGAAGTCCGCGACCAGGTTTCCATCACCCGCGGCGGACGCGAGCGTGCGGTCGCCGTGCGGGTGACGACCGAGGGCGCCACCGACGGCGTCCACGGCTACGTCATCACCCTCGACGACATCACCGACCTCGTCGCAGCGCAGCGCAGCTCGGCCTGGGCCGACATTGCCCGGCGCATCGCCCACGAGATCAAGAACCCGCTGACGCCGATCCAGCTCTCGGCCGAGCGGCTCCGGCGGAAGTTCGGCAAGGTCATCCACGACGACCGCGCCATCTTCGACCAGTGCACCGACACGATCATCCGCCAGGTCGGCGACATCGGCCGCATGGTCGACGAGTTCTCCTCCTTCGCGCGGATGCCGAAGCCCGCCTTCGAGCTGCGCAACCTGTCCGAATCGATCCGCGAGTCGGTGTTCCTGCTCGAGGTCGCGCACCCCGACATCACCTTCAGCGTCGACCTGCCGGAGGCACCGCTGCTCGGGCGCTTTGACGCCCGGCTCATCAGCCAGGCCTTCACCAACATCGTCAAGAACGGCACCGCGGCGCTCGCCGCACTGCCGCCCGAGCAGCGCGAGGGCGCGCGGATCAGCGTCACGGCGCGGCGCGAGGATGGCGCCATCGTGGTCGACGTGATCGACACCGGCATCGGCCTTCCGAGCGAGAACCGCCACCGGCTGTTCGAGCCGTACATGACGACCCGCGAGAAGGGCACCGGGCTCGGTCTCGCCATCGTCACAAAGATCATCGAAGAGCACGGCGGCCGCATCGAGCTCCTCGATTCCCCAGAGGCACAGCATGGCGGCCACGGGGCACTCGTTCGCATAACCCTGCCTGGAGAGACTTCCGGGGTGGATGCGTTGGTGGCCGAGGTCGAGGGCGTACAGTAATGGCGACACTGGGTTCCGATATTCTCATCGTCGACGACGAGACCGACATCCGCGAGATCGTCGCCGGGATCCTGTCCGACGAGGGGCATGGCACGCGCACCGCCGCGGACGCCGACAGCGCCCTTGCCGAGATCGCCCGGCGGAGGCCGTCGCTGGTCTTCCTCGATATCTGGCTGCAGGGCAGCAAGGTCGACGGGCTGGCGCTGCTCGACACGATCAAGAAGGACAATCCCGACCTGCCGATCGTGATGATCTCGGGCCACGGCAATATCGAGACAGCCGTCTCGGCGATCCGCCGCGGCGCGTACGACTACATCGAGAAGCCGTTCAAGTCGGACCGGCTGGTGGTGGTGGCCGAACGGGCGCTCGAGGCGTCCAAGCTCCGCCGCGAGGTGCGCGAGCTCCGCGAGAAGAGCGGCGAAGCGACCGAGCTGGTGGGCAGCTCGGCGACGATGAACCATCTCCGGCTGCTGATCGAGAAGGTCGCGCCGACCAACAGCCGGATCATGATCTCCGGCCCCTCGGGCTCCGGCAAGGAGGCGGTGGCGCGCACCGTCCATCGCCTGTCGCAACGTGCCGCGGGCCCCTTCGTCGTGCTCAACGCCGCCACCATCACGCCCGAGCGGATGGAGGAGGAGCTGTTCGGCACCGAGCCGAACAACGGTGCCGGCCGCCGGGTCGGCGCGCTCGAGGAGGCCCATGGCGGCACGCTCTATCTCGACGAGATCGCCGACATGCCGCGCGAGACGCAGAACAAGATCCTGCGCGTCCTGATCGACCAGACCTTCCAGCGGATCGGCGGCACGACGCGGGTCAATGTCGACGTCCGCATCGTGTCGTCAACCGCCCGCGACCTCGAGCGCGAGATCGGCGAGGGGACCTTCCGCGAGGACCTGTTCCATCGCCTGGCCGTGGTGCCGATCCGGGTGCCGGCGCTGGCCGAGCGCCGCGAGGACATCCCCGAGACCGTCCGGCACTTCATCGACATGATCTCGAAGTCGACGGGCCTGCCGCGGCGGCCGATCGCCGACGACGCGCTCGCCGTGCTCCAGGCGCACGACTGGCCGGGCAATCTCCGCCAGCTGCGCAACAACGTCGAGCGGCTGCTGATCCTCGCCCGCGGCGACGAATCGGAGACCATCACCGCCGAGCACCTGCCGGCCGAGATCGGCGAGATGCTGCCGACGACCCCGGGACGGGCTGGCGGCGAGCACCTGATGTCCATGCCGCTCCGCGACGCCCGCGAGATTTTCGAGCGCGAGTATCTTCGCGCGCAGGTGAACCGTTTTGGGGGTAATATCTCGCGCACGGCGGAGTTCGTCGGCATGGAGCGCTCGGCGCTGCATCGGAAACTGAAATCGCTCGGCGTCGGATGAAGCCGACGACGGGGGCAGGGGAGACGGCATGCGGGTCGTGATTTGCGGTGCCGGGCAGGTTGGTTTCGGCATCGCAGAGCAGCTGGCGGCCGAGGAGAACGACGTCTCCGTCATCGACACCTCGCCCGAGCTGATCCAGGCGATCCGCGACACGCTCGACGTCCGCGGGCTGGTCGGCCACGGCGCCCATCCGGACGTGCTCTCCCAGGCCGGCATCGACCAGGCCGACATGCTGATCGCCGTCACCCTGTTCGACGAAGTGAACATGGTGGCGTGCCAGGTTGCGCATTCCCTGTTCAACGTGCCGACCAAGATCGCCCGCATCCGCTCGCAGGCCTATCTCCAGCCGCACTGGGCCGACCTGTTCTCGACCGAGCACCTGCCGATCGACGTCATCATCTCGCCCGAGGTGGAGGTCGGCGAGATGGTGCTGCGCCGTCTCGCCACGCCCGGCGCCTCCGATTTCGTGCGCTTCGCCAATGACGAGGTCGTGGTGATCGGCATCGACATCGAGGACAACTGTCCGGTGATCGACACGCCGCTGGCCCAGCTCACCGAGCTGTTCCCGGATCTGAAGGCGGTGGTGGTCGGCATCTATCGCGAGAGCCGCCTGTTCGTGCCGCGCTCGTCGGATGCGATGCTGGTCGGCGACCGGGTCTACGTCACCTGCGAGTCGAGCCAGGTCCGCCGCACCCTCGGCATCTTCGGCCACGAGGAGCAGGAGGCGCACCGGGTGGTGATCGCCGGCGGCGGCAATATCGGCCTTTACGT
>JAEVZM010000192.1 GCA_023392225.1 Pseudomonadota bacterium | reverse complement strand
CCAAGCTGACCGAGCAGTTCCTGCATGCGCCGGTGCGGGTCGAAGTGGCTAAGGCTTCCAGCACCTCGGGCACCATCACCCAGCGCCTGGTCAAGTCGGGCAGCAAGCCCTGGGACAAGCGCGCCGTGCTGCGCGACCTGATCCGCGCGGAAGACGCAGAACTGAAGAACGCGATCATCTTTTGCAACCGCAAGGTGGAAGTGTCCGAACTGTTCCGCTCGCTGATCAAGCACGAGTTCGACGCCGGCGCCCTGCATGGCGACATGGATCAGCGCGCGCGCATGACCATGCTGGCCAACTTCCGCGAAGGCAAGCTCAAGCTGCTGGTGGCCTCCGACGTCGCCGCGCGCGGCCTGGACATCCCTGACGTCAGCCACGTGTTCAATTTCGACGTGCCGATTCATGCCGAGGACTATGTGCACCGCATCGGCCGCACCGGTCGCGCGGGCCGGTTGGGCAAGTCTTTCACGATCGTCACCAAGGGCGACGTCAAGAATCTCAACGCAATCGAGACGCTGATCGGCCAGCCGATCGAGTGGTATGACGGCGATCTTTCGACGCTTCCGGCGGTCGAGAGCGAGGAGGCCCCTCGCCGCGGGCGCGGCGCACAGCGCGGACGCGGCCGAAAGGACGAAGGCGAGCGCAAGCGGGGCCACCGACAGGCGAAGCCTGCCGAGCAAGACACCACGAGCGCGCCGGCCGAAGCCGAATCCGCCAGCGCAGACCAGAGCGAGGCCCAAAGCCGTCGCGACGCCATCAAGGCCGAGAACGCCGAGCGCAAGACGCGGCACGAGTCCAATGGCGCTCGCCACCACAGGCACGACGACCACCGGTCGCGTCACCACAAGGAAGACGACGAGAAGGTCCTCGGCTTCGGCGACGACGTCCCCGCCTTCATGCTCATAAGCACGAAAGTCTGATTCGGCCCTTGCCGGGGCAACCAGAGGCGCAACCGCCCTGCCCCAATAGCACGCAACAAAAAAAGCCCGCCGCAACCGCGACGGGCTTTTTATGTTGTTGGCCTTGACCGCCGATCAGGTGAGCGGTGAAAGCTGGATTTCGACGCGACGGTTTTCCGCGCGGCCCTCTGCGGTGGCGTTGGAAGCGATCGGGCGCGTCTTGCCGAAGCCGGTGACGGCGAAACGGCGCGAGTCGACGCCCTGGGCGCTCAGATAGTTGGCAACCGACAGCGCGCGCCGCTGCGAAAGGTCGAAATTGTGCTGGTCGCCGCCGGTGGAATCGGGGTGGCCGAACACGTCCACGACCGTCTGATTGTACTTCTTGAGCACCAGCCCCACCGAGTTCAGCGTCTGGTAGAAGCTCGGCTTGATATCGTCCTGGTCGACGCCGAAGGTGATGTCCGACGGCATGTTGAGGATGATCTGGTTGCCCGCGCGCGTCACGCTGACGCCAGTGCCCTGGAGTTGGGCGCGCAGTTCGGCTTCGTTGCGGTCCATGGTTGCGCCAATGGCGCCGCCAGTCAGCGCACCGATGCCGGCGCCGATCAGCACGGCGTTGCGCTGCGCCACCTTGCTGCCGCCAACGGCCATGCCGGCCAGCGCACCGAGGCCGGCACCGATGGCGGCACCACCCGCCGTGTTGGAAACTTTCTGCTCGCCGGTGTAAGGGTCGGTCGTGCACGCGCCAAGAAAAGCCGTGCCCACGAGCACAGCAACAAGCTTTTTATTCATTACGGGTCGTCCCTCTTCAATTCATCCCGCGCCAAAACGGCGCCCAAATGCCCCTTCAACGGCCCTTGTAGCACAAATTGCGGCGAAAAGCGGAACGACAAAGCGCCCGCTGCGGATTTCAATCCCCGAGCGGACGCAAAATTTGTCCGGATGAAGGCGAACCGGCCGGCCGCTCTCTCAGTAAGACCGCGGCGGCACGAACAGGCACACCGTCTTGGTGTTGCTGGCGCCGCCTATGGAGCACCAGTGGTACTCGCCGTCAGGCGAGTTGCGCACGCGGGCATCCTTGTAGGGCAGCACCTCGCCCGTGCCCACTATGACATAGCCCTGAGGCCCTTCGCTGACGGCTTTTGCTGGCACTTCGCGGCAATCGATGCCCGAACAACAGGCCGTGGGATAGTTCCAGCCTGACTTGGCCTGATGGGCGTAGCCTAGCGAAGTAGGGGAAGTGAGGAAAAACAGCGAGGCGATAACGCTTACGCAGCCGGCGTACCGGCGCGAATATGCCGAGCGGACCATGACTTGCTCTCCAAGGTCCCCCTGGGTGAAACAACCTCGCCCGAGCCAAATAACGAAGCATCGCCCGCGATTGTTCCAAATATGCGCCGACAAGAAATGGCGGCTTCGAAGCCCACCAAAAAAGCCGCCCCGGCTTTGCGGGGCGGCTTGTGAGATTTCATTCGAAGATCTTGGACGAGGTCAGTCGATGTCTGCGACGGACTGGCCCGAACCGCCCTCGATGCGGTGCGAGAGCGAGGCTTCCATGAACTCGTCAAGGTCGCCGTCCAGCACGTCCTGCGGGCTGGAGCTTTCCACGCCGGTGCGTAGGTCCTTGACCAACTGGTAGGGCTGCAAGACGTAGGAACGGATCTGGTGACCCCAGCCGATGTCGGTCTTGGACGCGGCGGTGGCGTTGGCCGCCTCCTCGCGCTTCTTCAGCTCTTCCTCGTAGAGACGCGCCCTCAGCATGTTCCACGC
>JAEVZM010000182.1 GCA_023392225.1 Pseudomonadota bacterium | reverse complement strand
GCACCTGCCGGTCGTCGGCGGCTTCCTCAGCGACAACTGGGAGGCGATCTCACAGCACGTCAACGCCTACATCGCCCACTTCAAGGCGAGCATCGAGAGCTGGCTCGTCTGGGCGCTGCAGCAGGTCGAGAATGTCGGCCTGTTCATGTTCGAGATCGGCTTCGCCATCATTCTCGCCGGCGTCTTCCTCGCCAACCGCGCCCGGCTCACCGGCTTCACCGAGGCGTTCTTCGACAAGACCGGCGGCAGCTTCGCCACCCATCTCGCCGACCAGGCGGTGCAGACCACGCGCAGCACCGTCCGCGGCGTGGTCGGCAGCGCGGTCGCCGAATCGCTGGTCGCCGCCTTCGGCTACTGGCTGGCGGGAGTGCCCGCCTGGGCGCTCCTCGGCGGCCTGACCTTCTTCGCCGCGCTGGTCCAGATCGGCGCGCCGCTGGTGTGGATTCCGGTGGCACTCTGGCTGTTCGCCCAGAACGAGCCGGGCTGGGCGATCTTCATGATCGCCTGGGGCGCGCTGGCGGTCTACGGCATGGAGAACTTCTCGCGGCCGATCCTGGCCGGCAAGGCCAGCCACCTGCCCGGCCTCCTGATCTTCGTCGGCGTGCTCGGCGGCCTCTTCGCCTGGGGGCTGATCGGCGTCTTCCTCGGCCCGGTGATCCTCGCCGTCGCCTACGAGCTGATCCAGGAATGGCTCAAGTCCGAGGACGGGACAACCTCCGCGACCTGAGGTTTGTGCACTGCACCGTGGCGGCCGGATCACACCCCGCACGGATCGTGCCGAGGCCAGCGACGCGGCCTCGTGATTTTTGTCGGGCCAAGCGCTGATTTCGCGGAAATTCTGGCCCTTCGACGGGAAATTCTCTATTTATTCCAGATACTTAATTGCTTCCGGCCTACGCATGTTCGCTGTCACGGGAGCTACATCGAGCATTCCTAGCTTCCCGCCCGTGAGCCGATGGTCCTCGCCGGCGGCGCACGGGTTCCGGACGGTGCCAGGGGGCAAACGTCGACCGGGATCGTCACCGGGCGGGAGCTTCGCTGGGGTCGATAGCCACACCGTGGGATTCGAAGCCGAGCAGGATCTTCCCTGTCCTCGATTGCCCATTGCTGGAGGTCAGCACTATGAAACTGCGTTCTCTTCTCCTCGGCGCCGCCGCCGTGATCTCGGCTTCGGCGGCCGCCAATGCCGCCGATCTCGCGGTCGCGGTCGAGCCGATCGACTACGTCAAGATCTGCGACGCCTTCGGCGTTGGCTACTGGTACATCCCGGGCACCGATACCTGCCTCAAGATCGGCGGCTATGTCCGGTTGGACGTGTGGTTCTACAATGAGGACAAGGTCGGCAACTACTTCAACGTCGCCAACTACCTCACCGGCTCCACCACCGGCACCACCGACCCGAGCAACCCGCTCGCCCAGACCTCGGGCAAGGCTGCCGGCTACCTCTATGCCCAGGATCCCTACTCCCAGTCGTGGGAGATGAAGACCAAGGCCGAGGTCAACTGGAACAGCCGCTCGATGAGCGACCTCGGCGTCGTCGCCACCAGCGTCAAGCTGGCGGTCGAATCGAACAACAACAACCTCGACGGCACCGCCAAGTCCGTCTACCTCGACGGCGCCTACGGCGCGATCGGCCCGATGATGTTCGGCTGGACCGAGTCGACCTTCGATCCGGGCGACGGCTACACCTATGATGGCGCGGTGCGCTCCGACCAGAAGGTCGACCAGTTCCGCCTGTCCTACATGATGGGCACCTGGGGCATCATGCTCGGCCTCGAGGACCCGCGCGACCGCTCGACCGGCCTGCCGACCAATGCGACCGGCAACTACCCGGACATCGTTCTGGCCGTCACCGGCGGCGTCGGTGGTCTCGACCTCCGCGGCGCTGTCGCCATCACCGACCGCACCACCGGCACCGGCTGGGCCGCCAACCTCGCGGCCACCGCCAAGCTCGGCATCGTCGATATCAAGGGCACGGTCGCCTACTCGGACGGCGCCAAGAGCTACACCGGCGGCTCCAACTGCTCGAACGTCTACGCTGCCGGCGCCTGGCAGGGTTGCGACGACGGTCAGTGGTGGAGCGGCTTCCTGTCGGCGGCCGTCGCCCTCAGCTCGAACCTGAAGGCTGCCGGTACTGTCAGCTACCAGGACGCCACGGGCGGCCAGTCCTACGACGCCGGTTCCGAATGGACCGCCGCCGCCGGCCTCTACTACTACCCGACGGCCCGCTCCGAGATCGGTGCGGAGCTTCTGTACAGCGATCCGGATGGCGGCGACTCCGAGTGGGGCGGTCACCTTCGTTTCAAGACCAACTTCAACTAGATCCTGAACTGGTCTTGACCTCGTGCCCGGCGAAAACCCCTCGCCGGGCACACCCCCTTTTGGAGCATCCCGCGCTTGCTCCGCGCCACGGCCCGGCCTAGCGTGACGCCATGCGCCGCCCGCTCACGCCTTCCGCCATACGCCCGCCCTTCGCCCGCTACAGCCATGCCGTCGAGGTGACGGCCGGGGCGCGGCTGGTCTTCACGTCGGGGCAGCTCGGCGCCAACCCCGACGACACCGTGCCGCAGACGGTGGAGGAGCAGGCGGAAATCTGCTTCGCCAACATCGCCACGATCCTCGCCGAGGCCGGGCTCGGCCTCGCCGACATCGTGCGGATCGACGCCTTCGTCACCGCCCGCGAGCACATGAAAGGCTACATGGCCGTGCGAGACCGCGTGGTCGGCACCCCGCCGCCGGCTTCGACGCTGATGATCGTCGGCGGCTTCACCCGGCCGGAGTTCCTGGTCGAGGTGGAAGTGGTCGCCGCCGGCTAGGCCGGGACGCGCGCCTCGAACACGGTCCGCCCGGCGACGAGGGTCCGCAGAACCCGGCCCGAGAAGCGGGCATCCTCGAACGGCGTGTTCTTCGACTTCGAGCGGAGCGCATCGGCCTGGAGCACCCACGGCGCATCGGGATCGACGATGATCACGTCGGCCGGCGCGCCGGGGGCAAGGCGCCCGACCTCGAGGCCGAGCAGCTCGGCCGGTCGGGTGGCGAGGGCGCGGAACAGGGCGAGCGGCTCGACCTCGCCCGAGTGGACCAGGCGAAGGGCCGCCGGCAGCAGGGTCTCGAGCCCCACCGCACCATCGGCCGCCTCGGCGAAGGCCTGGCGCTTGGTGTCGACATCCTGCGGGTCGTGGCTGGAGACGATCACGTCGATGGTGCCGTCGGCGATGCCGGCGATCATCGCCAGCCGGTCCGCCTCGGCCCGGAGCGGCGGCGCCAGCTTGAAGAACGTGCGGTACGGCCCGATGTCGTTCTCGTTGAGCGTGAGGTGGGTGACCGACACCCCGCAGGTGATGCCGATGCCCGCCGCCTTGGCGCGGCGCACCACCTCGAGGGACTCGGCACAGGAGATCTGGGCGATGTGGCAGCGGCCCCGGGTCAGCGCGGTGAGCCGAATGTCGCGCTCGACGACGACGATCTCGGCCTCCTTCGGGATGCCGGCGAGGCCGAGGCGCGTGGCCACCTCGCCCTCGTTCATCACGCCCGAGCCGACAAGGTTCGGATCCGCCGGGTTGTGCATGAGCAGCGCGTCGAAATCGCGGGCATAGGTCAGCGCCCGGCGCATGACCGCGGCGTTGGTAAGGGTGCGCCGGCCATCGCTGAAGCCGACCGCTCCGGCTTCGCGGAGGAGGCCGAAGTCGGTGATCTCGCGACCCTCGAGCCCCTTGGTGATCGCCGCCATGGGATGGACGCGGATGGCGGTCTCGTCGCGGGCGCGGCGGCCGATGAAGTCGACCAGCGCGCCGTCGTCGATCACCGGATCGGTATCTGGCATGGGGACGATGGTGGTGACCCCGCCGGCGGCGGCAGCTTGCCCGGCCGAGGCGAAGGTCTCGCGATGCTCGGCACCGGGCTCGCCGACGAAGACGCGCATGTCGACGAGGCCGGGCGCGACGATGGCGCCCCGGCAGTCGACCACCTCGGCACCGGAGGGCCGCGTCGTCCGGGCCGCCTCGGGACCGGCGGCGACGATGCGGCGGTCGGCGACGATCACCGCACCGCGCGCGTCGAGGTTCCGCGACGGGTCGATGACCCGCGCATTGTCGAGGACCAGCGGCCGGTCGCCGCTTCCACCGCCCTCACGCATCGGGAAGGTGCGCCGCCAGCGCCTCGAGCACGGCCATGCGGACCGCGACGCCCATCTCGACCTGCTCGCCGATCAGGCTCTGCGGGCCGTCGGCGACCGCGGAGTCGATCTCGACGCCGCGGTTCATCGGACCGGGATGCATGACGAGCGCGTCGGGCTTGGCATAGGCGAGCTTCTCCTGGTCGAGACCGAAATAGCGGAAATACTCGCGGACCGAGGGCACGAAGCTGCCCTCCATGCGCTCGCGCTGCAGGCGGAGCATCATCACGATGTCGGCGTCGGCGAGCCCCGTGCGCATGTCGGTGAAGACGTCGACCCCCATCCGCCCGATGCCGGTCGGCAAGAGCGTCGAGGGGCCGACCACCCGCACCCGGGCGCCGAGGATGTTGAGAAGAAGGATGTTGGAGCGGGCGACGCGGCTGTGGGCGATGTCGCCGCAGATCGCGACGGTCAGCCCCTCGATGTCGCCCTTGTGGCGGCGGATGGTGAGGGCGTCGAGCAGGGCCTGGGTCGGATGCTCGTGCACGCCGTCGCCGGCATTGACCACCGAGCAGCCGACCTTCTGGGCGAGCAGCTCGACCGCGCCGGCGGCATGGTGGCGGACCACCAGGATGTCGGGCCGCATGGCGTTGAGCGTCATCGCCGTGTCGATGACCGTCTCGCCCTTCTTCACCGACGAGTTGCCGACCGCCATGTTCATCACGTCGGCGCCGAGGCGCTTGCCGGCGAGCTCGAACGAGGACTGCGTGCGGGTCGAGGCCTCGAAGAAGAGGTTGATCTGGGTCCGGCCGCGAAGCACGGACTTCTTCTTCTCGATCTGGCGGCTGACTTCGATAGCCTGCTCGGCGAGATCGAGGAGCCCCGTAGCCTCGGCCGGCGTCATGCCCGCGATGCCCAACAGGTGCCGGTGCGGGAAGACGATCGGCAGGGGGGCGGATGCAAGGTTCATTAAAGCCGTTCGTATAGGGAAACTCTCCGGCTCCGGCAAGCTTGGTGGAGACCGCGCGGTGAGTTAGAAACAGATTTCATGGCTTTTGCCGTGGCGCGGGGGGATCGCAGTGGGCGCGGCCGACGACACGCATGAGGTCTTCAACCAGTCGCCGCCGCTCGCCGGCATCAACCTCTATGCCAGCGATACCGGCCTCGGGGCGCTGACCGAGGGCCTCCCACGCACCGTCAAGGACCGCCTCAATGCCCATGGCGAGGCGGTCGGCTCGCGCGAGAGCTTCGAGCTCGGCCGGATCGCCAATGCCCAGCCGCCGGTGCTCCGCACCCACGACCCGAGCGGCACGCGGATCGACGTCGTCGAGTTCAACCCCGCCTATCACGCGCTGATGCGGCGGAGCATCGCCGCCGGGCTGCACGCCTCGGTGTGGGACGCCCCCGAGGCGGAGGCGATGAGCAAGAGCACGACCCGGGCGGCCATGCTCTACATGACCGCCCAGGCGGAATGCGGGCATCTCTGCCCGATGACCATGACCAGCGCGGCGGTCGCCGCCCTCGTCCACGCCCCGGACCTCGCCAAGGCCTGGCTGCCGAAGATCCGATCGCGCCAGTACGATTCCGCCAACCGGCCGTTCGGCGAGAAGCGCGGCGTCACCGTCGGCATGGGCATGACCGAGAAGCAGGGCGGCAGCGACGTCGCCGCCACCACCACCCGCGCCCAGGACGCCCGGGACGGCACGTTCCGCATCAGCGGCCACAAATGGTTCCTCTCGGCACCGATGAGCGACGCCTTCCTGGTGCTCGCCCAGGCGCACGAGGGTCTCAGCTGCTTCCTGGTGCCGCGCTTCCTCCCCGACGGCAGCCGCAACGCGATGCGCTACGAGCGGCTCAAGGACAAGCTCGGCAACCGCTCGAATGCCACCGCCGAGGTCGAGCTCCTGGGCGCCACCGGCTTCCTCGTCGGCGAGCTCGGCCGCGGCATCCCGACGATCCTCGACATGGTGACGCTGACCCGGCTCGACTGTGCGGTCGCCTCGGCCGGGCTGATGCGGATCGCGCTCGCCGAGGCGGTGCACCATGTCCGACATCGCAAGGCCTTCGGCGAGCTGCTGATCGACCAGCCGCTGATGACCCGGGTGCTGGCCGACATGACCCTCGACGCGCTCGCCGCCACGGCACTGTGCTTCCGGCTCGCCGAGGCCTACGACCGTGCCGCCGGCGACCCGGCAGAGGCTGCCTTCGCGCGGCTGATGACGCCGGCGGTCAAATACTGGGTGTCCAAGCTCGCCCCGCCGCTGGTGGCCGAAGCGATGGAGTGCCTCGGCGGCAACGGCTACATCGAGGAGAGCCGCCTGCCCCGCATCTATCGCGAGGTCCCGGTCAATGCGATCTGGGAAGGCGCCGGCAACATCATGGCGCTCGACGTGATGCGGGTGCTGCGCCGCTCCTCCGAGCCGCTCGAGGCGGTGCTCGGCCTGGTCGAGGATTCGCTCGGCGGCTCGGCCAAGTCGACGCTCAACATCGTGCGCGCGGCAGGCGCCGTGGCCCTCGCCGACGAGGGCTCGGCACGCTTCCTCACCGAGCAGCTGGCGATGACCGTCGCCGCCTCAACGCTGCGGCGACGGTTTCCGGCGGCGATCGCCGATGCCTTCTTCGAAACCCGGATGGGCAAGCCGTGGCGCTCGACCTACGGCATGCTCGATTCGCGCTTCGATGCCCGCGCCTTCCTCAACTTCATCTACCCCCCGGCGTGAGCCGGAGGGGCGCGCCCCCGGCTACGGCGTGCCGCCGCCGACCGCCTGCTCGACCACGCCGGCAAGCCAGTCGTCGACCGACAGCCCGGCATCGCTCGCGGTCGAGTTGATCTCGGCGGCGACCCCGGTGGGGACGGTCACGTTGAGGATGATCTCGTCGGCGGTGGAATACTTGTAGACCATGTCCGTCACCCGGGCCGCATAGGCCTCGAGCGCGTCGGCCTTCTGGCGCTCGGTCAGCCCGGTCTCGGCAGCGACCGCCGGGCAGTAGGCCGAGATGATGCTGTCGACGATCAGCCCGGAGCTCAGTCCATGGCCACGCAGTTCGGTGATGGTCGCATCGATGTCGGCATCGTCACCCAGCGCATTTGCGCTCGGCAGCAGCTTGGCGACGCTCTCCGCCGGCTTATCGGCAATCGGCTGCCAGGGGCATTCGAAAGACCCGGCCGCGAGGGAAACCTGCGGCGCGAGAACCCCTATCGCGAGCACCGCGCCGAGCCCGAAACCCTTGAACTGCATCATGCTTCATCCTCTGCCTTGAACGCACCCCGCTTGTTAGCGTGCCGGGGGCGGGTTGGGCAATGTGGCGTGGCGTCTACCAGGCGATCTTGCGCCCATCCCGGAAGAACCCGCCCGTCGGGCCATCTTCCGGAAGCGTCGCGGCCCATAGGATCGACTGCGCCCCCTCGACGATGCCGCGGGTCGCCGACTGGCCGCCCATGCGCGTCCGCACCCAGCCCGGGCAGACGGCATTGACCTTGATCCGCCGCGGCGCCAACCCGGCGGCGAGCACCCGGGTGAGCGCATTCAACCCGGCCTTGGAAACCCGATAGGCGGAGTTCGGCCATCCCGCCTCGCGATAGGTATCGCTGGCGACATGGGAGACGAACGACTCCATCAGCTCCGTCAACTTCTCGACGGTGAGATTCTGGCTCGACAGCTCGCGCCGGATCGGCCCCGAAAGCCCGGAGAGCTCGCCGACGCCGCTCGACACCATGACGACCGTGCCGCCGTCGGGAATCATTGGCAGGAGGGCCTCGGTGACATGCAGCGGTCCATAGACATTGGCGTCGATCGTCGCCCGCGCGATCTCGGCGTCGAAGCCGTCGAGCGCCACCGCCGCGTTGTTGACGAGGACATCCACGGTGCGCTGCTGGGCGGCGAGCCACTCGGCAAGGAGGGCGATGCTCCCCCGGTCGGTTACGTCGAGAGCCTGGAACTCGGCCCCGATCGCATTGGCCGAGGCCCTGCCGTCGGCGCGATCCCTGGAAGTCAGGATAACGGCATAGCCGAGGTGGTGGAGCTGCCGGCAGGTCTCGAGGCCGAGGCCCCGATTTCCGCCGGTGACGAGGGCCGTCTTACCACTCGCAATCTCCGCCATGTCCCCCTCCGAATTCGTGATTGCCGCCGCGCCTGCCTGAACCGATGATGATAAGCTACGATGATGATAGCCCCTGATGCCACGATGATTGCTGCTGCCAACACCAGAAGCGTCGATTCCGGTGAGATTTCCCGCTTCTCGGCCATGGCCGAGGAATGGTGGGATGCCAACGGGCCGATGCGCCCGCTGCACCGGCTGAACCCGACTCGACTCGCCTACATCAAGGCGCAGCTGGCCGGGCATTTCTGCCGCGAGGCGAATGCCGCCGAGTCGCTCGATGGCCTCCGCATCCTCGACATCGGCTGCGGCGCCGGGCTCGTCTCCGAGCCGCTCTGCCGGATGGGCGCCATCGTCACCGGCATCGATCCCTCGTCGGAGATCGTCGCCGCGGCCCGGCTCCACGCCGAAGACGGCGGGCTTTCCATCGATTACCGGGCGACTACCGCCGAGGCGCTGGCCGCCGCGGGCGAGCGCTTCGATGCGGTCACGATCCTCGAGGTGGTCGAGCACGTCAACGACGTGCCGGCCTTCGTCGCCACCGTGGCGTCGCTGGTGCGGCCGGGCGGCATCGTCGTCGCCTCGACCATCAACCGCACGCTGAAGGCGTTCGCGCTTGCCATCGTCGGGGCGGAGTACGTGCTGCGCTGGCTCCCCCCGGGCACCCACAGCTACGACAAGCTGGTGACGCCGCGTGAGCTCGCCAACGCCTTCACCGATGCCGGGCTCGACCCGGGCAACGAGACCGGGGTGATGTACGTGCCGCTCGCCGACCAGTGGCGGCTGAGCCGCGACATGGACGTCAACTACATGATGACGGCGACCAAACCCGAATGAGCCGGCATTAGTCCAGCCGGTAGACCCGCATCGCCGTGTCGTGGAGCATCGCGGCCTGCGCCGCCGGCGGGAAGCCGGCGACGGCATCGCGATAGGCCGACACCAGCGCACCGTAGTCGGTCCAGAGCTTCTCGATCGGAAAGTTGGAGCCGAACAGGCAGCGCTCCGGCCCGAACAGGCCGGCGGTCTCGCGCACCACCCAGGCGATGTGCCCGGGATCGTTGGCGTGGATGAAGGTGCCAAGGCCCGAGAGCTTGGAGACCACGTTCGGCTGGGCGGCGAGGAGCCGCATGCCGCGCAGCCATTGCTCGCGGCCGCGGTCGGAAAGGTCTTCCAGCATGCCGGCATGCTGGAGGATGAAGGTCGTCTCCGGGTAGTCGGCGGCGAGCCGCGCCGCGCCTTCCATCTGCGGCGCGAAGACCTGCAGGTCGAAGGAGAGGTCATAGTCGGCGAGCGCCGCGAAGTTCCGCCGGAAGATCGGATCGTCGGCGACGGCGCCATGCGGTGCGAAGCGATATTGCGGGTTGTCGTGCCAGTGGAGTTGCATGCGGATGCCGCGGACCAGCGGCACCTTGGCGAGGCGATCGAGCGTCGGCCGCACGTCCGCCGCCATCAGGTCGGCATAGGCGACGATGCCATGCGGCCAGCCGGCGCGTTCGGCCTCCGTCTGGACCCACTCCGCCTCGTCGACCGCGCGGTCCGGCGGCCAGTTGGCCTGGACATAGACCGACTTCACCACGCCGCTGCCGGCGATGTCGTCGAGATATTCCTCGATGGCGTAGTCGCGACGGATCGGTTCGTAGGGGCCGAAGATGCGCGGCACCATCGGCCCGGCGAGCCACGGCAGGTCGGCCTGCCGCCAGATGTGGTGATGGGCGTCGATGACGGGCTGGATCATGGCCTCTTCGGTTCCCTGGGGTCCGGGGCCCGACACGGTCGCCGGGCCCCGATCATCGCCGAACGGCAGCGCGTCGCGGCTACCCGATCAGCACCTTCTCCTCGGCCATGAAGTGGAAGCGCTCGGCGTGGGCCGCCGCATCGGCGCCGGCCGCCTTGCCCTCCTCGGTGGCGAAGCCGGCGAGCCGCGCCTCGTCCGAATCCCACCACATCTCGGAGATCGCGTCGTAGGGCGAATCCGGGTTCTCCTTGATCGGGACGTTCATGCGATAGCCGCGCATGCCCGGGATCTTCTTCGCCAGCTCGGTATGGTGGTTGAGCGCCCAGTCGCGGAACTCGTCGTAGCTCGTGCCCGGCTTCCGCTTCATCAACGACAGAACCTTCAGCATTCTCTTCCTCTCTACTCGGCCGCTTGGAGAGCGCCTTGCTTGGCGCGGATTGCCCGGAGAACCCGCTCCGGCGTGATGGGGATGGTGTCGATGCGCACGCCCACGGCGTCGAAGATGGCGTTGGCGATCGCCGGGATCGGCGAGTTCGCGGTCATCTCGCCGACGCCCTTGGCGCCATAGGGCCCGTCGGACGAGGGCCGCTCGAGGATGACGCCTTCGAAGGCCGGCAGGTCGCCGGGGCCTGGCATCAGGTACTCGTTGAAGTCGAGCGGGCCGTGGTCGCGGCTCGGATAGTAGGGCTCGGTGGTCTCGTAGAGGGCGTGGCTCATGCCCATCCAGGCGCCGCCGACGATCTGTTGCTCGACCATCCTCGGATTGAGCGCGCGGCCGATCTCGTAGGCGCTCTTCAGCGAGAGGACCTCGATCTCTCCGGTCTCGGTATCGACCTCGACCTCGGCGATGGTGCAGGCATGGGCATAGGTCGTCGCCGGCACCATCTTGCCGGTCTCGGGATCGGGGAAGGAGCGGGTCTGCATGAAGATGCCGCGACCCGAGACGGTCTTGCCATGCTTGAAGTGCGCGGCGAGCGCCACCTGGAAGACCGGGATCGACTTCGTCGGCACGCCCTTGACGTGGATGTTGCCCTTGCCGTCGGTCTCGAGATCGGCGGCGCCGACCTCGAGCTCCTCCGCCGCCACGTCCATCAGCACCTGGCGGGCTTCCTTCGCCGCCATGATGATGGCGTTGCCGATGCGGTGGGTGCCGCGGCTCGCGAAGGTGCCCATGCAGTGCGGGCCGGTATCGGTGTCGGCAGTGTCGACGATCACCATGTCCGGCGGCACGCCGATGGTCTCGGCGCAGATCTGCTGCATGACCGTCTTGAGGCCCTGGCCGAGGTCGGTCGAGGACAGGGCGACGACGAAGTTGCCGGTGGTGGTGGCATGCACCAGGGCCTGGCTCGGGTCGCCGCCGAGATTCATGCCGGTCGGGTAGTTCACCGCGGCGACGCCGCGCCCACGTGCCTTGGCCATGGCTATGCTCCCGCCTTGAGCGACGACGCCGCCGCATCCGCTGCGGAGATCGGCCAGTCGGCCAGCGCCGCGGCGGCCTGCATGGTCTCGACCAGCGCCGCGCCCTTGGTCAGCTCGCCATGGGCCTTCATGTCGCCGTCGCGATAGGCGTTCTTCATGCGGAAGGCGATCGGGTCCATGCCGACCAGCCGCGCGAGCTTGTCCATCTGCACCTCGAGCGCGAAGTCGCCAATGGTGACGCCGAAGCCGCGCATCGCCGAGGACGGCGTGCGGTTGGTGTAGACGCAGTGGGCGTCGATCCAGACGTTCGGGATGGTGTAGGGGCCAGGCATGTGCGCCGCCGCCTTGGTGGTGCCGTAGGGGCTGTGGCGCGAATAGGCGCCGGCGTCGACATAGAGCGTCACCTTCCGGGCGACGATCCGCCCGTCGTTCATCACCCCGTCCTTGACGTAGATGCGCTCGGCGGCGCGCGGGCTCGAGACCTGCATCTCCTCCTCGCGGCTATAGGCGTATTTCACCGGCCGGCCGGTGAGGATCGCGCCGAGCATCGCCACCGGCTCGGTGATCACGTCGACCTTGCCGCCGAAGCCGCCGCCGACCGTGCCGCCGATCAGGCGGAGCTTCTGGAACGGCACGTCGAGGATCAGCCCGGCATTATCGAGCGTGAAGAACAGCGCCTGGGTGTTCGAGTAGCAGGTGAGCCGGCCGTTCGCCTCCGGCACCACGATGCAGCCGGTGGTCTCCACCGGGGCATGCTCGATCGGCGCCGACTGGTAGCGCTCCTCGAGGACATGGTCGGCCTCGGCGAAGCCCTTCTCGACGTCACCCATGCGCACCCGCCGGCAATGGTGGCCCTCATAGGTGAACCAGTTGTTGCCGTGATACTCGTTGACCAGCGGCGCGCCGGGCTTCAGCGCCTCCTCGACGTCGAACACCGCCGGCAGCACCTCGTACGCGACCTTGACCGCGGCGGCCGCGGCGCGGGCCTGCGCCTCGGTCTCGGCCAGCACCGCCACCACCTGCTCGCCCCTGAAGCGGACCTTGTCCTCGGCGAGCACCGGCTCGTCATTGGGCTCGACTTGGATCAGGCGGAGAATGGTGTAGACGTTGGCCGGCACGTCCTTGTGGGTCAGGATGCGGGCCACGCCCGGCATCTTCTCCGCCACGCTCGTGTCGACCGAGAGAATCCGGGCATGGTCGTGCGGGCTCCTCACCATGGTCAGGTGCAGCATCCCGGGGAAGCTGCGGTCGGCGTAGAACTCCGTCTTGCCGGTGACGTGGCCGAGCGCATCGGAGCGGACGAGGCTGGTGCCGACCGCCTTGCCGTCGTCGCCGCGCTCGGCAGCGAAGAACTCGCGGACATGTTCCATGACCGTCCTCCCTCAGGCCGTCTTCGCGCCGCGGACATCGGCCG
>JAEVZM010000170.1 GCA_023392225.1 Pseudomonadota bacterium | reverse complement strand
CGTCCGGCTGGCGCAATAGACCTGGTAGCCGACGCCGCCAACGTCGACGATCACCCAATCGTCGCCAAAGGAATCGACCACGCCGCGGAGCTTGCCGATCATGGATGGGTTTCCGGGGAGAGAATCTTCAAAGTCGGGAACACCTGTCGATAGCGCGCCATGTCACGGGTCAACAAGACATAGCCTTCCACTTCGGCGTGAGCGCCGATGTAGAAATCGGGGAGCGGCGAGCGCTTCAGGCCGCCCGCACGACGATAGGCGAGAAAGGCGCGCGCTGCATTGAAGCCAGCCTCCCAAGGAAGGCTCTCGCGGGAATAGAAGCGCGTTCCAAGCGCAGCATCGAGCCGGCGCTGCGTCGGAAAACTCGCCGCAACCTCCGCATAGACGATCTGATTGATGACGAGTCGCCCACGCCGATGTGCCGCAAGAAGCTGTCCCGCCGACCAATCGCGCCACTCCTGATCGGCGCCGAAAACGTCGATGAGAACATTGGCGTCGACCAGCGTATCCGTCATTCGCCGCGCATCAGGCGCATGAAGTCGTCCGTCGACATGCCAATGTCGACGACGCCGGGAACGCGATCGAGATGAGCGGCGAAAGCATCCTTCCCGTCGTCATCGGCCGGCTCGGAGCCGCCCTTCCGGACCACCACGTCGCTTCCCTTTTCGACGAATTCGACCTTGCTCCCGGCACGGATGCCGTGCCGGTGTCGGATTTCCTTCGGGATCGTCACCTGCCCCTTGGACGTGACGCGCATGGTAAAACTCCAGTATTACCTAATGCCGTAAGAATAGAACATTACGGAAACACCCGCAAGGACGCCCGGCGGGATCGAAATCGGCACCGGCGCGTTAAGCGCCTCATGGCAACCGAGCATCGCGACCTTCGCACCGGACGGACCTATTGGCAGAGCCGGCGGATGCCGCGCGTGCCGTATCGTCCACTCACCCGGGACCTTTCCACCGACGTCCTCATCATAGGTGCCGGCATTTCCGGCGCGTTGATGGCGGAGGCGCTGTCGCGGACGCGGGACGTCGTCATCCTCGACCGGCGCGGCCCGGCAGAGGGCTCGACGGCGGCGAGCACGGCGCTGGTCGAGCACGAGGTCGACACGCCGCTGACGCACCTCGCCGGGCAGATCGGCATGGACAAGGCGGTTCGGGCCTGGCGCCGCTCGGCGCTGGCGGTGCACGCGCTCGCCGACCGGACCCGCGACCTCGGCATCGCCGCCGACCTCCGCCGGGCCGACAACCTCTATCTTGCCGGCAACGTCCTCGACGCCGACGGGCTCCGCGCCGAGGGCGAGGCGCGGCGGAGGGCCAGCCTCGAGACGGTGTTCCTTGGCCGGAAGGCCCTCAAGGACCGGTTCGGCATCGGCCGGGCAGCGGCGCTCCTCGCCCATGGCGACATAGCACTCGACCCACGCCGACTCACGGCCGGGCATCTCAACGCCGCGATCGGCCGCGGGGCCGCGCTCCACGCCCCGGTCGACGTGGTCGACGTCGAGACCCATCGCGACGGCGTCACCGCCGTCACCGCAGGCGGCCCGGCGATCCGGGCGAGCGCGGTGGTGTTCTGCACCGGCTACGAGATGCCGAAATGGGTGCCGCAGGGCCGCCACCAGGTTCTTTCGACCTACGCGATCGCGACGCGCCCGCAACCCCGGCGCCTCTGGCCGGAGGACTGCATGATCTGGGAGGCGTCCGACCCCTATCTCTATCTCCGCTCGACGCCGGACGGCCGCGTCATCTGCGGCGGCGAGGACGAGGAGTTCGCCGACGACGAGGCCCGCGACGCCCTGATCGACCGGAAGGCGGCGGCGATCGCCCGGAAGCTCAAGAAGCTGATGCCGCAGCTCGACACCACGCCGGAGTTCGCCTGGGCCGGCGCCTTCGGCTCGACCGCGACCGGGCTGCCCTCGATCGGCGCGGTGCCGGGCAAGCCGCACTGCCACGCCGTGCTCGGCTTCGGCGGCAACGGCATCACCTATTCGCGCATCGCCGCCGACATCGTTTCGGCCGAGCTCGACGGCAAGCCCGACCCCGACGCCGACCTCTATGCCTTCAGGCGGGCGCGGGCGACGCGGTGATGGGCGTGGCAGATGGCGATGGCGAGGGCATCCGCCGCGTCGTCGCTGTCGAACTCGGCGCGGGGTAGCAGCACGCGCACCATCGCCCGGATCTGCCGCTTCTCGGCATGGCCGGCGCCGACGATGGTCTTCTTGACCGCGTTGGGCGCGTATTCGGCGACGCTGAGCCCGGCTGCCGCGGGCACCACCATGGCGATGCCGCGCGCCTGGCCGAGCTTGAGGGTCGCCGAGGCATCCCGGTTGACGAAGGTCTGCTCGACCGCCGCCTCGTCCGGCCCGTGCGCGCGCACCACCTCGGTCAGCCCGACATGGAGCGCGAGCAGGCGATGCGCGAGCTCGCCGTCGAGCGGGGCGTGGATGGTGCCGGCGGCGACGAAGCGGAGCGCATTGCCATGCGAGACGACGATGCCCCAGCCGGTATGGCGGAGGCCGGGGTCGACGCCGAGGATGCGAATCTCACCGGTCACGAGCGAAGGCGTAGCGCCGATCGCCCGGCGAGGCCAGCCGCTCAGGCGCGACGGGGTGCTACGGCGCGGGGACCGAGGCGGGCGATGAGGCGGTCGAGCCCGACATAGAGCAGGCCCATGAGGGCGAAGAACACCACGAACCCGGCGATGCGGACAAGCACCCCGCCATAGCCGAGCTTGGTCACGTCGACGAAGGGATAGGGATAGAACCCGCTGGCCGCGCCATGGACGAGCGTCCAGCCAGCGAAGACCAGCGGCGGCAGCATCATCCACGGCACGCTCGAGAGGCGGAGCCTGCCCTTCGGCACGAACAGGAGCCAGAACAGCACATAGGCCGGCGGCAGGACGTAGTGGAGGAGATGGTCGTAGGTCGCCGTCCAGCCGTGGAGGTCGTAGAGGTGGGAGAGCAGGAAGTGGAACACCAGCGCGGTGATCGTGATGTAGACCGCGGCCGCCATCGCCACCGGCGGCGACAGGAGGAAGCGCCCGGCCCGCGAGGCGGGCGCCAGCGCCGCGGCGGTGAAGATCGCCGCGACGAGGGTGTTCGAGAGGATCGTGAAGTAGCTGAGATAGTCGAGGAGGCCGCCGAGCGAATGGAGCGCAGGACGGTTCAGGTAGTGGCCGACCAGGGTGAACCAGCCGAGCGCCGCGAAGACAAGGGCGTAGACACGCGCCATCGCTCCCCCCCCGGACGCGCCTCAGCTCACGCCGTCAGCTTCTCGAGCACCTGGTCGGAGACCTCGAAGTTCGAGTAGTCGGCCTGCACGTCGTCGTCGTCATCGAGGATGCCGAGCAGCTTCATCATGGTGCCCGCCTTCTCCTCGTCGAGCGCCGTCATGGTCTGCGGCTGCCAGATCGCCTTGACGGTCTCGGCCTCGCCGAGCACCTGCTCGAGGGCCTTGGCGACGTCACCGAGATCCTCGAAGGCGGTGATGATGACGTGGCCGTCATCGTCGCTCTGCACGTCCGCGGCCCCGGCCTCGATCGCCGCCTCGAGCACCTTGTCGGCGCTGCCGGCACTGGCCGGGTAGGAGATCTGGCCGACGCGATCGAACATGAAGGCGACCGAGCCGGTCTCGCCCATGGCCCCGCCATTCTTGGTGAAGTAGGAGCGGACGGCACCGGCGGTGCGGTTGCGGTTGTCGGTCAGCGCCTCGACCACGATGGCGACGCCGCCCGGGCCATAGCCCTCGTAGCGCACTTCCTCGTAGTTCTCGCCGTCGCCGCCCTGCGCCTTCTTGATGGCGCGCTCGATATTGTCCTTCGGCATGTTCTCGGCGCGGGCGTTCTGGATCGCCAGCCGCAGCCGCGGATTCATGCCGGGATCAGGCGTGCCGAGCTTGGCCGCCACCGTGATCTCGCGCGCCAGCTTCGAGAAGACCTTGGAGCGACGCGCGTCCGCCGCCCCCTTCTTGTGCATGATGTTCTTGAACTGTGAATGGCCTGCCATGCGCTCTCCACCCGCGGCCGACCGCTCGGCGGGAGCTCCCTCCCGCGCGGCCGCCGCTCATCTGGACGACTGGTTTTCGGCCAGCCTTATACGGCGTGGAGGCCCGCAAGTGAAGGCGGCAGCGCCGCATACGAATCCGGCACGGCGAGGCGGGCCGCCCCGGGCCATGCCGGGCACCCGCCACCCGGGCCTGCATTTTGGGGCGACGCCGACGCCGGGACCACCTAGACTGCGCGCGCAGCGACTTCGTAGAGGGGAGCACCGCATGGACGCCCGCCAGGCCATCGCCGCCAATCCGTTCTTCGCCGAAGTAATGGATGAACGCGATATCGCCGTGCTCGCGCGCCACGCGCTGCCGGTGGAGCGTCCGGCCGGCACCGAGCTCATCCACGAGGACGGCGCCGACGCCTCGCTGTTCATCATCATTGCCGGCACGCTCGAGGTGATTGCGGGCGATCCCAAGCACGGCAAGCACATCGCCACGCTCGGCCCGGGCGACTTCTTCGGCGAGATGGCGCTGATGACCGGCGACCGCCGGGCGGCGACAGTGCGCGCCGTGACCGACGTCAAGGTGCTCGAGATCACCAAGTCGGCGATCGCGCCGTTCCTCGATGCGACGCCCGAGCTCGTCGAACGTTTCGCCGCGGTGCTGCACAAGCGGCAGGCGGAGCTCGACCGCGCCTATGGCGCGAGCGGGCTCTCGGTCCTCGACCAGGGCGGCTTTGCCGCCCTGATCCGCCGCTTCTTCGGCGGCTAGCCCTACCCCACCCCGGAGTTTGCGACCGCCGTGAGCCGCGGCAGCGGCAGGCCTGGTGCGACCTCCGCCGCCCAGGCGATGAACCCGCCGGCACGGCGCTGCTTCTTGTCGGCATGGTTCATGATGATGTCCGACAGGCGGTGGTCGAGATAGGGGTTGCGGAACCGGTCGATCACGCTCTGCCGGTAGTCCGGCGCCTCCGATATCCCGGCGGCAGCGAAGACCGGCAGCAGCTCCTCGTCATAGAGGGCGTCGAGCCAGGCGCGGATCGCGGGATCGGCGATGAGCTCGCGCACCGTCTCGTCCTCGCGACGGCCCTCGGCGCGCCAGCGGTCGGCGATGCAGGTATGGGCGAGATTGAGCAGGAACAGCTTCAGCCGTTCGGTGACGGCGAGGTCGTCGACCAGCCTCACCGCCGGGTTCGACCAGGGCACGACCAGGCCGTCCTGCTTCTCGATGGCCCAGAGGGCATAGGGCTCGGCGACGGCGCCGGCGGGCTCGAGCGGGCTCGACACGATGCGGTCGACGAGGCTCGCGGCGAAGACGCAGTCGCCCTCGACCCAGTCGACGAATTCCTCCGGCAGGCCCGAGCGGCGGGCGAGCGACACGACATGGCCGCGAAGCACCGCGCCGTTGTCGGGGACGAGCTCGGTCGGGAACAGGGTGAGGGGCGCGCCGCCGGCCCGCCAGCGGGCATGGAGGAGCGCGGTCAGCTTGGCCGGGAACGACACCGGCACGGTGTCGCCGACGACCTCGCCCTCGGGCATCCGGTAGCCGCCGTCGCCGGTATTGGAGATGACCTGCTCGGCCTCGTGCGTGAAGATGCGCTCGATCTCCGCCCAGTCGGTGGCGCTCGAGAGGCCCCGGACCAGGCAGGTGGTCGCCTCGGTGCGCTCGACGGGCCGGCCGTCCTCGAGGCCGCGGATGACGATCGGCAGCGGCCGGCCGTCGAAGGCGGCGAGCCGGCCGGCGCGGTCGGCGGCACCGGAGGTCTGGACCACCGTGACGGGACCGACCGGCTGGCCGGCGCGCATCGCATCGGAGATGAACAGGTCGGCATGGGCCTGGAGGAAGCGGCTGGTGCCGAACTGGACGATCGGCGTCCTCACACGGTCACCACGGCCTTGAGCGGCAGCTCGGCGCCGTGCATCCATTCCGGCATCGCCTCGGGCAACTCGTCGAGGGTGCCGCTATGGCTGTTGAGCGCATCCATCGGCACCCGCCCGGCGCGGACCGCCGCCATTACCGTCTCGAAGTCCTCGCGGGTGGCGTTCCGGGTCGCCTTCAAGGTCATCTCCTTCCGGTGGAACTCGGGATCGGAGAAGGTGATGTCGGCATTGCGGACGCCGACGAAGACCAGCGTGCCGCCGCTGGCGACGAACGCGAACGAGCCCTCCATCGCCCGGGCATTGCCGGTCGCATCGAACACCACGTCGTAGCGGTCGCCGTCGGTGGCGCGGTCGATATCGGCCAGCGCGTCGGCGCCGGCGCGGATGCCGCCGCCGAAGCCGAAGCGCTCGGACAGGAAGGCGAGACGGCCCTCGGAGATGTCCATCAGCGTGACCTCGCCGCCGGCCAGCCTTGCGAAGATCGCGGTGCCGACGCCAATCGGCCCGGCGCCGACGACGAGCACCCGATCGCCCGCCTTCACCTCGGAGCGCCGCACGGCATGGGCGCCGATCGCCTGGAACTCGATCATCGCCGCGTCGCGGAGGCTGAGATCGTTCGCCGGATAGAGGTTCTCCGCTGGCACCAGCACCCGCTCGCACATGCCGCCGTCGATATGGACGCCGAGCACCTTCAGCGTCGCACAGCAGTTGGGCTTGCCCTTCCGGCAGGCGACGCAGTGGCCGCAGGAGAGGTAGGGGTTGATCACCACCTGCGTCCCCGGCGCGAGATCGGGGCCCGTCGCCCCGCCGGCGACCACGCCGGACAGCTCATGCCCCATCACCCGCGGATAGGCGAGGAACGGGTGCGTTCCCTCGAAAATGTGGAAATCGGTGCCGCAGATGCCGATGGCGCGAATGTCGACGGCAACCATGCCGGGCACGGGCTCCGGCCGAGGCAGCTCGATCCGCTCCAGCCGTCCCGGCTCCCGGCAGATGATGGCACGCATCGCGTCATTCCTCATCACAGTCCCTCCACAAGCCCATAACGCCCGCCACGTCTCTTGTCGCGGGGCTTCGTTCCGATCTAGATTGCCGCGACGCTTTCACCGGTCGGCGGAGGCGGCGCCCTCTGCCATGCGGTCGGCGGCGAACGGAGACCGGTATCGGGACCACGGTTCCGTGCGAGCGTTGTCGACCACTTGGGAGGGTAAACATGCGACGCGTTTCTGGAATGTTAGCATTGGCAGGCATTGGTGCCAGCCTCTTGGCGAGCACCGCGCTGGCCGACACGAGCGACAAGCGGATCGCCCTGTCGAACAACTATGCCGGGAATTCCTGGCGGCAGGCGATGCTCCGCAGCTGGGACAAGGTGACCGCGCCGGCCGTGGAAGCCGGGATCGTCGCCGCGGCGGATCCCTTCACCACCGCCGAGAACCAGGTGACCGAGCAGGCCGCCCAGATCCAGAACATGGTTCTGGAGGGCTACAACGCCATCGTGCTCAACGCCGCCTCGCCGGACGCGCTCAACGGCGCCGTCAAGGAAGCCTGCGACGCCGGCGTGATCGTCGTCTCCTTCGACGGCATCGTCACCGAGCCATGCGCCTGGCGCATCGCCGTCGACTTCAAGCAGATGGGCAAGGACGAGGTGCTCTACCTCAAGGACAAGCTGCCCGACGGCGGCAACCTCCTCGAGATCCGCGGCCTTGCCGGCGTGTTCGTCGACGACGAGATCTCCAAGGGCATTGCCGAAGGCGTCGCCGAGAACCCGCAGTTCAAGATCGTCGGCTCGGTGCACGGCGACTGGGACCAGGCCAAGGCCCAGGCCGCGGTCGCCGGCATCCTGCCGAGCCTGCCCGACGACATCGTCGCCGTGGTGACCCAGGGCGGTGACGGCTACGGCGCCGCGCAGGCCTTCGCCGCCGCCGGCCGCGACATGCCGATCATCATCATGGGCAACCGCCAGGACGAGCTCCAGTGGTGGAAGGAGCAGAAGGACGCCAACGGCTACGAGACCTACTCGGCCTCGATCGCCCCGGGCGTCTCGACGCTCGCGTTCTGGGTGGCCCAGGCGATCCTCGACGGCCAGGACGTGCCGAAGGACGTGGTGGTGCCGTTCCTCAGGATCGACCAGGCCAACCTCGAGGACAGCCTCGCCACGACCGAGGCCGGCGGCGTCGCCAATGTCGAGTACAGCGCCGAGGACGCGCAGAAGGTCATCGACGCGGCCAAGTAGCGTCCGGTCCCGGCATCGGGGATAGCATTCGTAGGGGGGCCGTCTCCGGGCCATGACCTTGACTGACCGTATCGTAAGCCTGGAC
>JAEVZM010000150.1 GCA_023392225.1 Pseudomonadota bacterium | reverse complement strand
CCTCCATCACGGCCAGCGCCTTGTTGCCGCCCTCGAGGAGCGCGGCCATCCGCTTCCCGGTCGCGAAGGCGGCGAGGTGTGGATACTTGACCAGAGAGCGGCGCACGGCGACCTGCGGCTCGTGGCTGTACTGCTCGAAGAACAGCCACTGGTAGCACACGGCCCGCTCGTAGCGGTCGGAGGGCAGGAGCGGTGTCCCCTCGGCGAGGTGGAGGAGCATCGCGTCCGATTCGGCCAGCGTTCGTCCGTCGGGGAGGACCAGCAGCGGCACCTTGCCGTTGGGGTTGAGCGCGAGGAACTCGGGCGTGCGCGTCCCCCCGTCGCGGGTGTCGGTGTCGACCAGCCGGAACGGCAGACCGAGCTGATGCATCAAGAGGCGCGGCTTGTAGCAGTTGCCCGAGCTCTGCATTGAGTAGAGTGTGTAGCTCACCGTCGACCTCCGGCCCGAGACAATACGGGCGCCGGCGCGGCGGCGTCCAATGCGTTGTCGTTGCCCATCCATCATCAAGGGCGATGATTGCGCCAGGCGAGGAGAGAGCACGCGCCATGCTTGAGATCGCCGACCTCAGGTCGCTGCAGGCACCGCTCAAGGCACGCTATCGCGACGAGCCGGAGGCGGCACTGATCACGCTCCACGCCGAGGGGGCGATCGGCGAGGGAGTGACCTGCTCGGTCGATACCGGACGCGCGCTGGTCAGGGCCGGGCTGCACCCGGCGACGGGCGGCGGCGTCGAGAATGTCTGCTCAGGGGACATGCTGCTTCAGGCGCTCGTCGCCTGTGCCGGGGTGACGCTGAACGCGGTTGCGACCGCGCTGGCGCTGCCGGTCCGGGACGCCAAGGTACGGGCCGAGGGCGAGCTCGACGTTCGCGGCACGCTCGGCGTCGACAAGACGGTGCCGGTCGGCTTCCGGCACATCCGGCTCGCCTTCGACATCGACGGCGACCTCGACGTCGCCCAGCGCGAGACTCTGGTCCGGCTGACCGAGCGCTACTGCGTCGTCCTCCAGACCATCCGCTCGGCGCCGCACCTGACCGTCACGATCGTCTAGACCTACGGCCCGAAGGCGTAGAGGCGGAACAGCTCGTTGGGGCTGGCATAGAGGCAGCGGGCGACGCCGAAGCCGGCGGCGAGGCCGAGGTCGCGCCACGCCGAGTCGCTCTCCGGGAAGTCCCGGGCGTGGACATGGCGGCAGATCGAGGCCCATTCGTCATCGCTGAATCCGGCGAAGCGCGGCCGCTCGGCATCCCAGCGCTCGAGCCATTCGATGCGGCTCTCGTCGACCGGGCTGGCATTCTCGTAGATGAGGAGATGGCCGTTCCGGCCGACGGCGCGGCGGATGTCGCGCATCGTCGCGAGCTTGTCCGGCTGCTCGAGATGGTGGAGCGACAGGCCGACCCAGGCGATGTCGGCGCTCACGCCGGGGTCGCGAAGGGCCTCGGTGAAGTCGCGGTGATCGAGCTCCACCGGGCAGTCGAGTGTCTCGGCGAGGATGCGCCCGGCGCGCTCCAGCCCGTCTTCCGACAGGTCGATGCCGCGGTAGTGGCTGACCCGGGTGCCGGCGAGTGCGGGCGCCGAGGCGCTGGCATCGCCGCAGGCGATGTCGAGGAAGCGGAACGGCTGGTCGACCGCGAGCAGCACCGTGCGCAGCACCGCGTAGGCCTCGGCGTGGTTGAAGCAGTTGTCGGCGATCAGCCGCGCATAGGAATCCCAGTTCTGGCGGAAGGTGGCGCGTTGCCGGGCGACCGGGGCATGGTCGGGCACCCACGCCGGGTCGATGCCCGGCCCGCCTTCGCCGCTGCCCGCGCCGCCGTCGCGGAGCGCGCGCATGCGCTTCATCTGCTTCATCGGTCCATGCCTCCTCGCCGACCGCGTCCCGGAGGCAGGTATCGGCGAGCAGTTTGGAAAAGTTGAGGCGGAACGGAGTGTCTGCGGGACCTCCCGCCGGCCTCGGTGGCGGCCGGGATCAGAGGTCGAAGTCGCTCGCGCCGAGCTTGCTCACGTCGACCACGCGGATCGTCATGTCGGCCTTGCCGTCGCCGTTGACGTCGGCCTGGACGATGGCGTCGCCCTGGTTGGTCACGTCGTAGCGGAGCTGTCCCTTCTTCCCGGTGAAGTCATCCGTGCCGATGAAATCGAACTTCTGGTTGCCGCCACCGGTTTTGGCGTCGATCGCGCGGAGGTCGATGATGTCGTTCTTGCCGAAGTCGAGAATGGTGTCGCGGGTGCTGCCGGTGTTGCCGGTCGAGTCCGAGACGTCCTTGAAGATGAAGTCGTCGCCGCCTCGCCCGCCCTGCAGCGTGTCCCCGTCCGCGCCGCCGATGATCTTGTCGCTGCCGCCGCGGCCGGCGATGAAGTCCTGCCCGGCCTCGCCGAAGAACTTGTTGGTGCCGCCGCCGCCGTTGAGCGTGTCGTTGCCGTCCCCGGCCATGATCGCGCCCTTGGTCACGCCGCCGCGGCTGTCGAAGATGTCGGCAGCGTCGGACAATTCGACGTCGCCCTTGATGACGCCCTGATTGTCGATGTCGATCCGCGCCCCCTGGCCCATGGCGGTGATCGCCGCGCTGCCGGCGACGATCGTGCCGGTGTTGCTGATGTCGACCTGGCCCGTCGCGAGGATCACGATGCCCTTGCCGCTCGACTTGATCGTGCCGCTGTTCTGGAGGTCGAAGCCGTCGAGCAACGTGCCGCGGACCGCGACGGTCTCGCCCTGGATGTTGCCGGAATTGACGAGCTTGGCGCCCTTGCCCTGGCCGAAGTCGATGCCGATGCCGGCGAAGCCGATGATCGAGCCGTCGTTGACGACCTTGACGCCGGCGGCCTGGGCGCTGATGCCGCCGAGGCCGGAGATCGAACCGGTCTTGCTGTTGGTGACGCTCGATCCGGAGCCCCGCACCGTGACGGCGACGCCGCCGAGCTCGACGCCGCTCGGCATGAACACGACGCCGTTATTGACGAGGTTGTCCCCCGCATAGGGCATCAAGACGGCGGTGAGGACGTTCGGCGAGCCGACCACGATGCCAGTCTGGATCGTCCATTGCTGGAAGCTGGTCGAGAAGGTGAGGTTGTCGGCATTGGTCGAGAGGGTCGGCATGGCGCGTCCTTCGGGCTTGTCGCCGCGAGGACTACGACATAAGTCGCCACGCCGTATCGCCCTATGAACGGACACCCTTGAGATTCGGGATGCGGCGCACTACGGTCCGCCCGCTTTTCCCCTACTCTCGGAGCCTCGAACGACCATGGGTTTCCTCGCCGACTCGCTCGGACGCATCAAGCCGTCCGCCACCATTGCGGTGACCGACAAGGCGCGCGCGCTTAAAGCGGCCGGCATGGACGTGATCGGCCTCGGCGCCGGCGAGCCCGATTTCGACACGCCCGAGAACATCAAGGAAGCCGCGATCAAGGCGATCCGTGACGGCAAGACCAAGTACACCGCCATCGACGGCATCCCCGAGCTCAAGCAGGCGATCTGCGCGAAGTTCAAGCGCGAGAACGGCATCGACTACACGGTCGACGAGATCAGCGTCGGCACCGGCGGCAAGCAGGTGCTGTTCAACGCCCTGATGGCGACGCTCAACCCCGGTGACGAGGTGATCGTGCCGGCGCCCTATTGGGTGAGCTATCCCGAGATCGTCGCGCTCGCTGGCGCCACGCCGGTGATCGTCAAGACGACGATGGCGGGCGGCTTCAAGCTGACCCCGGCAGCGCTCGAGGCGGCGATCACGCCGAAGACCAAGTGGCTGATCCTCAACTCGCCGTCGAACCCCTCCGGCGCCGGCTATTCGCACGCCGAGATCAAGGGTCTCACCGACGTGTTGATGAAGCACCCGCATGTCTGGGTACTGACCGACGACATGTACGAGCACATGGCCTATGACGGCTATGAATTCGCCACCCCCGTTCAGGTCGAGCCCTCGCTCAAGGACCGCACGCTCACCCTCAACGGCGTGTCGAAGGCCTATGCCATGACCGGCTGGCGCATCGGCTTCGCCGGCGGCCCGGCGATGCTGATCAAGGCGATGGCGAAGCTCCAGTCGCAGTCGACCACCAACCCCTCGTCGATCTCGCAGTGGGCGGCGGTCGAGGCGCTGAACGGCCCGCAGGACTTCATCAAGAAGAACGCCGAGGTGTTCCGCGAGCGGCGCGACCTGGTGGTCTCGATGCTCAACCAGGCGCAGGGCCTCGTCTGCCCGCGGCCGGAAGGGGCGTTCTACGTCTTCCCGTCCTGCGAAGGCACGCTCGGCAAGACCACCGCCAAGGGCAAGTCGATCGCCACCGCCGAGGATTTCGTCACCGCGCTCCTCGAGGAGGAGGGCGTGGCGGTGGTCCACGGCTCGGCCTTCGGCCTCTCGCCGTTCTTCCGCATCTCCTACGCCACCGGCCTCGAGACGCTCGAGGAGGCGTGCAAGCGCATCCAGCGCTTCTGCGGCGGCCTGAAGTAGGCATTCCAGCCCTTTCGCGGGTCGGCTAGGATCGTGAGATCCAGGTCGGCCCGGGAGGGGGAGATGGGCGACGACGACCTACCGGCGATCGGCCTCGACCAACTGCGGAGCCTGCAGCGCGATCGCCTGAAGGCGACGCTCCGACAGGCGTTCGACCATGTGCTGCCGGCCCGCGCCAGGATGGAAGCGGCGGGCGTCCATCCCGACGACCTCCGCGACCTCGACGATCTCGCGCGCTTTCCCTTCACGGTGAAGGACGACCTCCGGGCCGCCTTCCCCTTCGGCATGTTCGCGGTGCCGATGGAGGCGATCGTCCGCATCCATGCCTCCTCCGGCACCACCGGCAAGCCGACGGTGGTCGGCTATACCCGCGGCGACCTCGACACCTGGACTGGCCTCATGGCCCGCTCGATCCGGGCCGGCGGCGGCGGCCCGTCCGACATCTTCCACAACGCCTATGGCTATGGCCTCTTCACCGGCGGCCTTGGCTTCCACTACGGGGCCGAGCGGCTGGGCGCGGCGGTGGTGCCGTCGAGCGGCGGCTTCACCGAGCGCCAGGTGCGGCTGATCGACGACTTCCGGCCGACCATCGTCGGCGCGACGCCCTCCTACCTCCTCACCATCGCCGACGCCTTCGCCGCCGCCGGGCTCGACGGAAAGTCGTCCAGCCTCCGCCTCGCCCTCTGCGGTGCCGAGCCGTGGAGCGAGGGGCTCCGCGACGAGATCGAGGCGCGCCTCGGGCTGACCGCGCTCAACCACTACGGCCTTTCCGAGATGATGGGGCCGGGCGTTGCGCAGGAGCGGCTGGATGCCCGTGGCGCGCTGACGCTGTGGGAGGATCACTTCTACCCCGAGATCGTCGATCCCGGCACCGGCCGGGTGCTGCCCGACGGCGAGACCGGCGAGCTCGTTCTCACCCCGCTCACCCGCGAGGCGATGCCACTCGTCCGCTACCGCACGCGCGACCTGACCCGCCTGCTCCCCGGCGAGGGCAGTGCGCTCCGCCGGATCGAGCGGGTCAAGGGCCGGAGCGACGACATGCTGATCATCCGCGGCGTCAACGTCTTCCCCTCGCAGGTCGAGGCGGTACTAGCCGCCGAACCCCCCCTCGCGCCCTATTACGTGCTAGAGGTGACGCGGCCGCACCGGCTCGACGAGCTCGCGGTGGTGGTCGAGGTCCGCGAGGGCGGCATCGGCGAGGCGGCACGGACGGCGCTCGAAGCGGAAGCCGAGCACCTCATCAAGGTCCATGTCGGGGTCAGCTGCGCGGTGCGGGTCGTGCCGCCGGGCACGGTCGAGCGCTCCGAGGGCAAGGCGAAGCGGGTCATCGATCGTAGGCCCAGGGATTGAGGCAGGCCATGGACGACGACGCACCCACCATTCTCACCCACGCCGGCATCGCCGCCGAGACGGCCGCCGAATGGGTTGCTGCCGAGCCGGCGCGCACCGCCGACCTCGCCACCGACCGGCACCGCTACACCGCCTTCTGGCAGCGCTCGGCGGACCTTCTGGCGCTGCTGCCGCCGAAGCCGAAGCGCACTGAGGCCGATGCCGCGGCGGCGGCGATCGTGCTGTCCCGGGCGCGGGCGGCGCGGGAGCGCTTCCTCGCCGTCCATGCCGAGCTGGTCTACGACGAGGTGACTGCCCGCGGCATGATGCGGCTCGAAGATCTGGGCTTCGCGGTCGCCGCCGCGGTGCCGGGCCTCGCGCCGTCGCCGGCCGACGTCGCCGCCGAGG
>JAEVZM010000146.1 GCA_023392225.1 Pseudomonadota bacterium | reverse complement strand
GCGTCACCACGATCAACGGCACCGAGGTCGGCCGCGGCGTCGGGCGCGACGTGATGGGCCACCCGCTCAACGCGCTCGGCTGGATCGCTGCGGCGCTGGCCGCCCGGGGCACGCCGCTTCGGGCCGGCGAGATCGTGCTCCTCGGCAGCCTCGTCGAGACCAAGTGGCTCGCCCGCGGCGACCACGTGGCGATCGACGTCACCGGCCTCGGCCGGGTCGAGATGACGGTCGTCTGAGCCGTTCCTACGGGAACAGTGCCTGCTGCATGAGGCCGGTGGTCTCCTCGAGGTCGAACATCAGGTTGAAGTTTTGGACCGCCTGTCCGGCCGAGCCCTTAACCAGGTTGTCGATCACCGAGATGACGATGGCGCGCCCCGGAATCCGGTCCTTCACCACCCCGATCTGGCAGTAGTTCGAGCCGCGGACGTTCTGCGTCTGCGGCAGGACGCCAGCCGGCGCGACGTGGACGAAGGACTCGTCGCGATAGGCGTTGGCGAGCGCCGCGCGGAGGTCGTCGGCGCTCGCGCCCCCGGCGAGGCGGACATAGGAGGTGCAGAGCTCGCCCCGGCTCATCGGAATGAGGTGCGGGGTGAAGTTGATCAGCACCTCCTGCCCGGAGGCCTTGCCCAATTCCTGCTCGATCTCCGGCATGTGCCGGTGCTTGCCCACGGCATAGGGTGAGAGTCCTTCGCCGGCCTCGGTGAAGAGAAGGTTCTGCTTGAGGCCGCGGCCGGCCCCGGAGACGCCCGACTTGGCGTCGATGACGATGTCGGAGACGTCGATCAGGCCGGCGCTGGCGAGCGGCAGCAGCGCCATCAGCGAGGCGGTCGGGTAGCAGCCGGGGCAGGCGACCAGCCGGGCATCGCGGATGGCGGTCCGGTAGTGCTCGGTCAGCCCGTAGACGGCCTCGGCCTGGAGGTCGAGCGCGACGTGCTCGTTGCCGTACCAGGTCTTGTAGGTCTCGGCGTCGCGGAGCCGGAAGTCGGCCGACATGTCGATGAACTTGACGCGGGGGTGCTGCGCCAGCACCGTCTTGGTGATCTCCTGCGTCGTGCCGTGCGGCAGGCCGCAGAACACGGCGTCGACGCTGCCCCAGTCTGCGTCGTCGATGGTGGTGAGGCGCGGCAACTCGACGAAGCTGAAATGCGGGAACACCTCGGCCATCGCCTTGCCCGCGTGGGTATTGGCGGTCAGTGCCGTGATCTCGATGTTCGGGTGGAGGAGGGCGAGGCGGACGAGGTCGGCGCCCGTATAGCCGGAGGCCCCCAGCACGCCGATACGGATCTTGTCTTTCATGGGAATGTCGCTCCTCGTCCCTACACGGGCGCCAGATATCGTATGTTCGTGTCGGTTTTCCAGTCCTGAAAGGTGTCCGCCATGTCGATCCTCACCTCCGTCGCCGAGCTCGAGGCCCTTTACGGAGAGCCCGCCGAGACCGCCACGGTGAAGGTCGCCGACCGCGTGACGCCCGAATACCGGCCGTTCATCGAGGCCTCGCCGTTCGTCGCACTGGCGACCGCGGGACCCGAGGGGCTGGACTGCTCGCCGCGGGGCGACCAGCGCGGCTTCGTCCACATCCACGACGAGCGGACCCTGATGATGCCGGACCGGCGCGGCAACAACCGCACCGACTCGCTCCGCAACATCATCCGCGATCCGCGCTGCGCGCTCCTGTTCCTGGTGCCGGGCTCGGGCACGACGCTGCGCGTCAACGGTGAGGCCCGGATCGATACCGACGAGGCGCTCTGCGCGAGCTTCGCCGTCGACGGCAAGCTGCCGCGCTCGGTGATCGTCCTCGACGTCGCTGAGGTCTATTTCCAGTGCTCGCGTGCCGTGATCCGGGCGGACCTGTGGAACCCCGAGAACCACGTCGATCCTGGAAGCCTGCCGACGCCGGGTCGCATCCTCGCCGCGCTCAGTGCCGAGCGCGTCGGCGGCGAGGCCTATGACCGCGCCTGGCCGCAGCGGGCGCGCGAGAGCATGTGGTAGGGCGGAGACGGCCGTCCGTACGCGAGTGCGCGGAGCGCCCTCGTCGGCGGGCGGGGTTCGGTGCGCCGACTGTGGTCGCGCGACGCCCGATTGTGCTATCCGGACAGTCATGTGGTGGAAACGGAGCGTTCTTGGACGCACGCTGGCGATCGTCGCGCTGGCTACCGGGCTGGCGGGCTACGCCGGCCAGGGCGCCGCGGCACCCTCCTACGCGGCCATCGTCATCGACACGAAATCCGGCGAAGTGCTCCACGCCGCCGATCCTGACGCCCCGCGCTACCCCGCCTCGCTCACCAAGATGATGACGCTCTACCTGCTGTTCGGCTCGATCAGCAGCCGCAAGACGAGCCTACGGACCGAGATTGGCATGTCGGCGCATTGCGCCGCGCTGCCGCCGTCCAAGCTCGGCCTGAAGCCGGGCGAGACCATCGCGGTCCGCGACGCCATTCTGGCGCTCGTCGTCAAGTCGGCCAATGACGTCGCCTGCGCGGTCGGCGAGCACCTCAGCGGAAGCGAGGCCGCGTTTGCGCAGGAGATGACGGCGCGGGCGCGGCGGCTCGGCATGACGCGGACCGTATTCCGCAACGCATCCGGCCTGCCGGATCCCGCCCAGGTGACGACGGCGCGCGACATGGCCACGCTCGGGCAGGCGCTTCAGGACGATTTCCCCCGCAGCTTCAGCTACTTCAAGACCAAGACCTTCACCTGGGGCGGCAGGACCTACCTCAACCACAACAAGCTTCTCGGCCGGGTCGACGGCGTCGACGGCATCAAGACCGGCTACACCGATGCCTCGGGTTTCAACCTGGTCTGCTCGGCCCAGCGCGGCCGGAGCGAGGTCATCGCCGTCGTGCTGGGCGGCAATACCGCTGCCGCCCGCGACGCGCGGATGACGGCGCTGCTCGATGAGTACATGCCGCCGGCCAGCAAGGGGTTCCGGCTGTTCAAGCGGAAATAGTTTCGCGCCTAGCCCCGGCGCCGCTCCGCCAGCAGGCCGAGGTAGTAGAGCGCGACCGTCGCGCCGGCGATCGCGGTGATGTCGGCATGGTCGTAGGGCGGGGAGACCTCGACGACGTCGCCGCCGACGAAGTCCACCGGGCCGAGGCCGCGGAGGATCGCCAGTGCCTCGCGTGAGGAGAGGCCGCCGGCGACGGGCGTGCCGGTGCCGGGAGCGAAGGCCGGATCGAGGCAGTCGATATCGAAGGTGAGGTAGGCCGGCGTCTCGCCCACCGTCTCGCGGATGCGCGCGATCACCCCGGCAATGCCGAGCGTGTCCATCGCATGGCCGGGGATGATGGCGATGCCGCAGTCCTCGGGCGCGACCGTGCGGATGCCGACCTGGATCGAGCGGGAAGGGTCGATCAGCCCCTCGCGGACGGCGCGGGCGACGAAGCCGCCGTGCGAGATGCCGCCATGGTCGGGCCAGGTGTCCTGGTGGGCGTCGAACTGGACGAGCGCCAGCGGGCCGTGCCTGGCGGCATGGGCGCGGAGGAGCGGGTAGGTGACGAAGTGGTCGCCGCCGAGCGAGAACAGCTGCGCCCCGCTGTCGAGGATCGCGGCCGCCTGGGCGGCGATGACATCGGCGAAGCGCTCCGGGTGGGCGTAGTCGAAGCGGGCGTCGCCATGGTCGATGACGGCGAGCGTCTCGAACGGGTCGAAGCCGAAGGGGTATTGCGGGTCGCCGTCGAAGATCGCCGAGGCGCGGCGGATCGCCTGCGGCCCGAAACGGCAGCCCGGCCGGTTGGTGACCGACTGGTCGAAGGGGATGCCCCAGACCACGGCGTCGACGCCGGCCAGGTCGCGGCTGTACCGCCGCCGCATGAAGGAGAGGACGCCGCCGAAGGTCGCGTCAGGGCTGCCGCCCATCAGCGGGCCGAACACGGCGTTGTCGGTCGGGGGGAGGGTGTCATCGCTCATGGGAGCGGTGTAGCGTGGCCGCACGACTTCGGAAAGGCACGACGACATGGCGGTGATCGAGACCAGCGACGGGCCGGTCGCCTTCGACTCCTGGAACTACCAGCTCCAGGGGAAGGGCGGCAGCCCGCTCGGCGTCGCCGCGATCGCCGCCCTCGATGCAGGGCTGGTGGTCATCGACCACTCCCGGGATGGCACCGGCGCCGGCGCGTTCAGCGTCGGCGAGGTCGCGGCGATGCAAGGGGCCGGCGCGGACCGGAAGGTGCTCCTCGCCTACATCTCGATCGGCGAGAGCGAGGATTTCCGCGACTACTGGAACGAGGGCTGGACCAAGGACGGAACGGCCGGCGGCAAGCTGACCGGCAGCGCGCCGGACTGGCTCGGGCCGCTCAATCCCGACTGGCCGGACAGCCGCAAGGTCCGCTACTGGGACGACGACTGGCAGGCGATCGTCACCGCCCGCATCGAGGAGATGGCCGCGCAGGGCTTCGACGGCGCCTATCTCGACATCGTCGACGCCTACTATTTCTGGGCGCACGAGGTGAAGGCGAAGGACCGCGGGCCGGGCGACCCGAGGACCGGCTCGGGGCAGCGGCGCGGATGATCGACTTCATCGTCGAGCTCTCGGCCGCGGCGCGCGCCATCAATCCGGACTTCGTGCTCGTCCAGCAGAATGCGCCGTTCCTCCTTTCCGATCTCGTCTACGACACCGGCGGCA
>JAEVZM010000108.1 GCA_023392225.1 Pseudomonadota bacterium | reverse complement strand
CGCCGGCGAGAAGCGCGACCTCAAGATCAAGCACGCGCTCGAGCACGCGGTCCGCATCGTCCGCTTCGAGGACGGCCATCTCGAGTTCGCGACCACCGATCACGCGCCCGTCGGCCTCGCCGGGGAGCTGTCGCGCCGTCTCGAGGAATGGACCGGCCGCCGCTGGATGGTGGTCGTCGCCCGCGAGGCCGAGGCGCTGACCATCGCCGAGGAGCGGCAGGCGGCGCGCGACCGGGTGATCGACGACGCCCGCGCCCATCCGCTGGTCGCCGCCGTGCTCGCCCGCTTCCCCGGCGCCGAGATCGTCGACGTGCGCGCCAATGGCGAGGAGCCGGCGGAGACGCTCTATGATGGCGCGCCCGGCGCCGTCGTCGCCGGCATCGACGATCCGGACACCATCGACGACGGCGACGCGCCCTATGACGACGGCGCTCCGCCGATCACCGAAGACCCGAACGACTACGAGGATGATTGAGCCATGGGCATTGGCGACCTGATGGGAATGATGAAGCAGGCCAAGCAGCTTCAGGAGAAGATGCAGACCGTGCAGGAAGAGATCGCCGAGATGGCGGTCGACGGCGCCTCGGGCGGCGGCATGGTCTCGGTCACCGCCAACGGCAAGGGCGACGTCCGCTCGATCAAGATCGACCCCTCGCTTCTCAAGCCCGAGGACGTCGAGATCCTCGAGGACCTGATCATCGCCGCGCTGGCCGATGCGCGCGCCAAGGCCGAGGCGGCGGTCGCCGAGAAAATGCAGTCGATGGCCGGCGGCCTCAACCTGCCGCCGGGCATTAAGCTGCCGTTCTAGCGGCGGCTTTCCCCGGTCAGCCCTCGGGGCGGATCAGGGTCAGGCCCGATTCCGGATCGAGGCGCTTCCTGAGATGCGCCGGCGATTCGGTCAGCACGATCTCAAGGGTCGGGCGAACCCGGCCCGCCATGAGATGACCGGCCAGCGCCGAGCCGTCGCGCCGGCCGAGGACGACGTGGATGTGGACGGCAGGCCTGCCGTCCGGGTCGACCGCGACATCGCCGTTGAGCGTCGCGACCTCGACCTGCTCCGTGACCTTGTTCTCCCGGTAGGCCTTGGTCTCCCACTGGAAGTAGCCGAGGACCGCGTCGCTGAAGGCGCCGATCCCGGAGAAATGCGCGGCGGTCAGCCCTTCGCGCTCGGCAAAATCCTTGACGCAGGCCATTACCTCGTCACCGGTCTCGAGGATGAGCGCATAGGTGCGGACGCCGTCATCGTTCGACAGTTGCTGGGTCTGCACGAATTTCTCCTTGGGTCTCAGTCTAGGGGTCGAATCCTGAACGATCGCGCACCGCGAGCGTTCCGACCGGGACACGATGCCGCGGCGCGACCTTGCGTTCGCGGCGGGAAAGATGCCACTGAATCCGGCTCCTGAAACGCCGTGAGTCCAACGTGTCCACAGTCCAGACGAAGAGCCTTTCGGAGGTGAGCCGGCATGGCTGACCAGCGCACCGCCGTCATCTCCGGCGCGGCCGGCGGCATCGGCCGCGGCCTGGCCGAAGGCGTCCTCGCCGCGGGCTATGCGGTGACCGGCGTCGACCGCGCCGCCGAGGGCTGGACCGCGCCGGGATTCCGCTACGTCTCGCTGGACGTGTCCGATGGCGCGGCCGTCGCCGCCTTCGGCACGACGCTCGACCGGCTCGATGCCCTCGTCAACGCCGCCGGCATCATCCGCCGGCACGCGGAATACGAGCTGCCGGTGTTCGAAGAGGTGATCGACATCAACCTCACCGGCACCATGCGGCTCTCTACCGCCTGCCGGCCGGCGCTCGCCGCCGCGGGAGGGGCGATCGTCAACATCGCCTCGATGCTGTCCTTCTTCGGCGGGCCGCTGGTCCCGGCCTACTCGGCCTCCAAGGGCGGCATCGTGACGCTCACCAAGTCGCTGGCGGTCGCCTGGGCGAAGGACGACATTCGCGTCAACGCCATCGCGCCGGGATGGATCGCGACGCCGCTCACCGCCGCGATCCAGGGCGACGCCGAGCGGAGCCGCGCGATCCTCGAGCGCACCCCGATGGGCCGCTGGGGCGAGCCGGCGGACCTCGCCGGCCCCGCGCTGTTCCTTGCGAGCGACGCCGCGCGGTTCGTCACCGGCACGGTGCTGCCGGTCGACGGCGGCTATTCGTCGATGTGAGGGAGGAGAACAGAAGCCATGTCAGAACCGGCACGCCAGGCCGACCCCCGGATGCCCTACCAGCTGCCGATGCCGAAGGAGGCGAGCGCCGATCTCGTCATCCCCAGCGTCCTGCCCGAGGATGAGCGGGTCTGGGTTCCCCAGGCCGCGAACGTCTGGTTCCGGCCGCTCTGCCTCAACGCTGCGCAGGGCTACTGGGTCAACCTCCTCAAGGTGGCGCGGGCCGGGGTCCTCTCCCGTCACCGCCACACCAATCCGGTGCACGGCTACGTCATCAAGGGCCGCTGGTACTATCTCGAGCACGACTGGGTGGCGACCGAGGGCGGCTACGTCTACGAGCCGCCGGGCGAGACCCACACCCTCGTCGTTCCCGAGGACGTTCCGGAGATGATCACCCTCTTCCAGGTCAACGGCCTCATGCTCTATGTCGACCCGTGGGGCCAGCCGACCGGCTACGAGGACGTCTTCACCAAGATCGACATGTGCCGGAAGCACTACGCCGCCTGCGGCCTCGGCATCGACTTCGTCGACCAGTTCATCAGATAGGATCCGGATGCCCCGTTCCGTTTCCGGCCCCGAGATCGAGCGGCTGATCCAGCTTCTCGCCAAGCTTCCCGGGCTCGGGCCGCGCTCGGCGCGCCGCGCCGCGCTGCACCTGCTCGACCGCAAGGAAGAGCTGCTCGTCCCGCTCGCCAAGGCGATGGAAATCGCGGTCGAGCGGATCGTCACCTGCTCGACCTGCGGCAATATCGATACCGCGGATCCCTGCATGATCTGCTCCGACCCGCGGCGGGACGCTGCGACCATCGTCGTGGTGGAGGAGGTCGCCGACCTCTGGGCGCTGGAGCGGGCCGGGGCGATCAACGCCCGCTACCACGTGCGCGGCGGGGTGCTGTCGCCGCTCGACGGCATCGGCCCGGACGACCTCCGCATCGACGGGCTGATTGCCCGCATCGCGGAGGGTGGCGTCTCCGAGGTGATCCTCGCCGTCAACGCCACGGTCGAGGGCCAGACGACGGCCCACTACATCACCGACCGGCTCCAGGCCTTCGAGCTCAAGGTTTCGCGCCTCGCCCACGGGGTGCCGGTCGGCGGCGAACTCGACTATCTCGACGACGGCACGCTGTCCGCCGCCGTCCGGAGCCGCACGCCGTTCTGAGCGGACACCGCTCCTCAGACGAAACGAGCCCGCCCGCGGTCGCGGACGGGCTCGCCATCGATTGCTGCCGGCTCAGGCGAGAATGATGTCGGTGTTCTTGAGGTTGAGGTTGACGGTCACCTCGGCGAACTTGATCAGGTTGTTCGGGTCGATCGCGTAGGACAGCGCCCCCGTCGCCTTGTCGTAGACGATGACGTTATCCTGCCCGCTGTAGTCGGCGAGCTTCACGAACTTGTCGGCGGCGAGCGTCCCCTTGCCGGTAAGGTCCGGGAAGACCGACCTGACCAGCTCGATCTTGTCCGCGCCGGACTTGAAATCGGTGATCGAGGAGACGTTGCCGGCCGAGAGTTGGCTCGAGAAGTGGAAGGTGTCCTTGCCGCCGCCGCCGCTCAGCGTGTTGAAGCCGTCGCCGCCGTCGAGCCAGTCGTTGCCAGCGTTGCCCGCCATCACGTCGTTGCCGGCCTGGCCGGAGAGCTTGTCGTTGCCCTTGCCGCCGCCGACATTGTCGCCGCCGGAGCCGGCCTGGATCGTGTCCTTGCCGTCGAAGCCGGCCAGCTTGTCCTTCTGGCTCGATCCGACGATCTTGTCGTCGCCCTTGAACAGCTTCTTCTCGTAGTTGCCCGAGAAGAAATCCGACATCTTGCGAATCTTGAGGTCGATGCCCTTGATGAAATACTGGTCGACGTCGCCCACCTTGACGTCGATCGTCTTCATCACGCCGCTGACCGGCTTCTTGAAGGCGAACAGCATCGCCGAGCCGGTGACGTGCATGTCGATGTCGCCCTTGCTGGCATCGAACTTCTTGCCCTCGCCCTTCCGGTCGAGGTTCTTCTTGATGTTCTTGAAGAGGCCGATCTCCGACAGGTCGGTATTATCGGTACCCTTGTAGGCTACGAACTTGACCATCCACCCCTCCCTGGCGCCCGTTCGGCACGCGGCCGGAACCGCCCAACCTAAGTCTCGATGAATTTCTCGATGAGGCCCGGCGGGAGCGCTGCGCCACCGCCGGGCGCATAGGGCGCTCGTCCCGCGGTTTCGTCAATGGGTCGTCAATGGGCGGATCGTGGCCGCCGCCAGCTCACGGGGAGTCCCCGTGAGCCTCGACTGGCCAGCCTCAGCGGGCTGCGGAGGGCGAGCCCTGGAAACCGCCCGGGCTGTCCATTCCCGCCAGTCGACCGGACTGGAGCTCGCCGATCATCTCGCGGAGAACGGCCGCGACGCTCCTCGGCAGGTAGGGCTTCGGGACGAAGCGACTCGCCGCCGGCAAGCCGTCCGGAGGGGTGAAGCTCCGCCCCGACGTCACTAGGACCGCGATCATGGGGCGGTACCTCACGATGTGCTGCGCAAGGTCGACACCATCCTGGTCGCCCGGCATCTGCACGTCCGTGAAGACCGCGCTTACGTCGTCCTGATCCTCAAGGACCGCCAACGCCTCACCGACGTTGCCGGCGTGAATTGCCTCAAAGCCCTCGCGCTCGAGGACGTCGATGGCATCCTCCCGGATCAGCACCTCGTCCTCGACGACGAGGACTTTGGGCGGCCCGGGAGAGATATCAAAAGGGTGCATCGTGCTCATGCCTCCCCAACGAGAGTCACAACTGCGCGGTTCCCAGCTCTCACCAAGGTGAGCAGGAATTGAGTAAACGTTGAGTTTAATAATAGGCGTTTCCGCGGAGGCCCTATTCCAGCCCGGCCCGGAACGGGCTCGCGGGATAGACTCCGAGGATTCGCAGCTCGGCGGAGAAGAACGCCAGCTCCTCGAGCGCGAGGCGGAGCGGCCTGTCCTCGGGATGGCCCTCGACATCGGCATAGAACTGGGTGGCGAAGAACTTGCCGTCGAGCTGGTAGGACTCGAGCTTGGTCATGTTGACGCCATTGGTGGCGAAGCCGCCCAGCCCCTTGTAGAGCGCCGCCGGGACGTTCCGCACCCGGAACACGAAGGTCGTCAGCACCTGGCCATTGCCGGCCGCGGCATGCTTCTCCTGCTTGGAGAGGATGATGAACCGCGTCGTGTTGTGCGCGGCATCCTCAACGTCTTCCTTGAGGATCTCGAGACCGTAGAGCTCGGCGGCGATGCGCGGGGCAAGCGCCGCCCGGGTCGGATCACCCCATTCCGCCACCTCGCGCGCGGCCCCGGCCGTATCCCCGGCCACCATCGGCGTCCAGCCATGGGCGCGGATGATCTTCCGGCACTGGCCGAGGGCATGGATGTGGCTGTGGACCGACTTGATGTCCTTGAGCCGGGTCCCCGGCAGCCCCATCAGCTGGAAGTGGATCGGCAGGAAATGCTCGCCGACGATGTGCAGGCCCGAGGTCGGCAGCAGATGGTGAATGTCGGCGACGCGACCGGCCAGCGAGTTCTCGATCGGAATCATGCCGAGATCGGCCTTGCCCTTCTCGAGCGCGGCGAAGCAGTCCTCGAAGGTTGGGCAGGGGACCACCTCGTAGTCGGGATGGACCTCCTGGCAGGCGAGGTGCGAATTCGCTCCGGGCTCGCCCTGGAACACGATCTTCTTGAGACGGGGCATGGTGCGTGCGGCCTGTGATGGCGAAACTGTCGAGGTGCCTTTAGCAGGGCCGGCCCGCGAAAGGGAGTGGCTAGCGCGGCGCGAGCATGACCCGGGCCCGCTCCAGCTCCGCCGGCGTATCGACCCCCAGCGGCACGGCGTCGACGATCGCCACGTCGATTCGCATGCCGGCCTCGAGCGCTCGCAACTGCTCGAGCTTCTCGCGCAGCTCCAGCGGCGACGGCGGCAGCGACACGTAGCGTCCGAGGGCCGCCCGCCGGTAGGCGTAGAGCCCGATGTGGTGATGGAGCGGCCCCTCGCCCCATGGTGCCGTCGCCCGGGTGAAATAGAGGGCGCGGAGCCGGCGCTCGGCGACCGGCGTGCCGATCACCTTGACCACCGCGGGATTGGCCCGCTCCTCGTCGCGCACGATCTCGGCGGCGACGGTCGCAATGTCCACGTCCGGGTCGGCGAGCGGCGCCAGCGCGGCGCGAATCGTCTCCGGCGCCACGGTCGGCGGGTCGCCCTGGACGTTGACCACCCTCTCGAAGCGCCGCTCCGGATCGAGAATCGCCAGCGCTTCGTTGATCCGGGCGGTGCCGTTGAGGTGATCGGCCCCGGTCATCACCGCCTCGCCCCCCACCCCC
>JAEVZM010000104.1 GCA_023392225.1 Pseudomonadota bacterium | reverse complement strand
GACGGAGACCCCGCGCTCCGGGAGGAGAGCGCGGGGTCGGCCCCGACGGATAGCTCTAACGGCTATTTCCAGAGGGCCTCGAACTTTTCCTTGTAGCCGCTCTCCGAGCGCCAGTTGCCGCTCTCGGGGATGTTGGTCTTGTCGAGCACCATGTAGGGCACGTTCTCGCCATGGGGATCGAACAGCGGCTGCTTGTTGAGGTAGCGGATGATCTGGTCGATCGCCGCGTAGCCCGAATAGGCGGTGTCGAAGGCCATGGTCGCGACCTGGACGTCGCCCTTGCGGATCAGGTCGATGTTCTCCTCGTTGCCGAGCAGGCTGACGAGACGGACGCGATCGCCGAGGCCGGCCTGGCGGATGGCGGCGACCATGACGAAGGCCGAGGGGTCGAACGGCGCGTAGATGTAGTCGACCTCCGGATGGGCGCGGAGGTAGCCGACCACCTGCTGGCCGAGCGTGGTGGCGATCTGGCTGGCGGTGAACTCGCTGGAATCGACCGTGCAGCCCTCGCACTTGGCGAGCGCGTCCATGACGCCCTCGTGCTGGGTCATCACCGAATCGAACTCGCGGTCGGTGTAGACGATGATGTTCGCCTTGCCGCCCGAGTCCTCGATGATCCACTCGCCGATCGTGGTGCCGAGCGCGTAGTTGTCGACGTCGACGGCGAAGGTCCAGGCGAGCTCGCCATCCTTCAGCACCGGCAGCGGATTGGGCGTGTCGCCGCCCTGGCCGAGGGCGACCACCGGCACGCCGGCCTTTTCCGCTTCCTTGAGCGGCAGCTGGATGGTGCGGTAGTCGATCGAGGAGGCGACGATCACGTCCGCGCCCCAGGCGAGCGCGTCGAGGATCGCCGAGCCCTGCGACTTCGGGTTGGCCTTGCCGTCGAACATGTTGACTTCCCAGCCGACGAGCTTGGCCGCTTCGGCGGCGGCATCGGCCTGCACCTGGCAGCCCTTGATCGAGGCGGCGCAGGAGACGATGCCGACCTTGATCCCGGCGGGCGCCTTGGCCGGCTCGGTCGGGCCGTTGAAGGCGCTCGGGTCGGGCCCGGCCGCGGCGGCGGACAGGGCAAAGGTGAAGGGCACGCTCGCGAGCACCACCAGTGCAGCGGCGCCGTTCCTGAATCGGCTGGTGTGCATTCCGGTATTCCTCCCTTGACGGCTCATCGGCCGGACCGCTCACGAAAAGTCGGAAGGCCGTCCCGACGCCTCGACCACTCCGGCCGCGGCGCCTCCAGGCACCGCCCGCCGGGTCCGGGCCGAGGCCGCAGATCCGTGTCCTCCCGCACACGTCACCGCCAAAATCCCTCCCCAGGGTATCCAATCGGCGAATGACAGCGCTAACAATTCAGCGATAGTGGAGCCTTGGAGCCAAGTCAAGGCGCGCTGCACAAGACCGGAATCGTGGCCGCGGCTATCGCCGGCGGCCCACCTTGACGCTGTGCGTCAGGACGCCGATTGTCCCTTGCCCCTCCCATTGCATGCCGGTCGCGATGCCCGACTTCGTCCTGGACCCCCGCCTCGATGCCGATACGACCCCGGTCGCCGAGCTCGGCCTCTCCACGCTTCGCCTTGCCCGCGACGCGCGCTTTCCCTGGCTGATCCTGGTGCCGCGCCGGGGCGGGATGGTCGAGATCATCGACCTCGAGGACGGCGACCGCGCGATCCTCTTCGACGAGATCACGGGCGTCTCCCGCGCGCTCCGCGACGTGACCGGCTGCGACAAGCTCAACGTCGCCGCGCTCGGCAACCAGGTGCGGCAGCTCCACGTCCACGTCATCGCCCGCTTCGAGACCGATCCCGCCTGGCCCGGGCCGATCTGGGGCCGCGGCGAGGCGGTTGCCTACGAGGCCGCGGCGCGCGATAGACTTGTGGCGCGACTGCGCGAGAGCCTTCCCACCTCCTGAGCCTTCCCACCCCGAGACCGGCACCCCTCCATGGCAAGCTTCTTCGACGGCCTCCCTGCGACGGATGCGAGCAGCCTGCACGGCTTCGCGGGCAACCGCATCGACCGGCGCAGCGAGGCGCGCGACGAGGAGGCGGTGCCGACCGCCCTCGCCGACCCGGCGGCGCGGCTCTACGTCTTCCAGGGCGAGAACGCCGTGCTGCGCGCCGGCGAGGACGCCGACCCCACCTTCACCCTCACCGAGGCCGAGGCGCTCGGAGCCGAGCGGAGCGCGATGATCCTCCTCGGCTGGACCGGGACCGGCCCGCGGCTGGCGGTGACCCTGCCGGCGGAGACGACGCTCGACGAAGCCGCGTTCCGCGTCACGGACCTCCGCAGCCTCGCCACCGAGGCTGCGATCGACCCGTCCGACCTCGGTGCCCTGGCGCAGGCCCGGAGCCTCTGCCACTGGCACCTCAAGCACGGCTTCTGCAGCGTCTGCGGCGCGGCGAGCGTGATGCGGATCGGCGGCTATCGCCGCGACTGCCCGTCCTGCGGGGCGCAGCACTTCCCGCGCACCGACCCGGTGGTGATCATGCTCTCCATCGACGTCGCGGGCGACCGGGCGCTTCTCGGCCGCCAGGCCCGCTTCGCCCCCGGCATGTATTCGTGCCTCGCCGGCTTCGTCGAGCCGGGCGAGACCATCGAGAACGCCGTCCGCCGCGAGACGCAGGAGGAGGCGGGCATCCGCGTCGGCCGGGTCCGCTACCATTCGAGCCAGCCCTGGCCCTTCCCCTCCTCGCTGATGATCGGCTGCCTCGCCGAGGCGCTCTCCACCGACGTCCAGCCCGACGAGGTCGAGCTCGAGGACTGCCGCTGGTTCGGCCGCGACGAGGTGCGGGCGATGATCGCCGGGACCCATCCCGACGGGCTCCGCTGCCCGCCGTCGCTGGCCATCGCCAGCCACCTGATCCGCGCCTGGGCCGAGCCGGGCTGAGCCCCGCCCTCACGCAATCGTGTGCCGGATATGACTGGGATGGACGTCTCCCATCCGTAAGGTCTCTGTTCGTGATTCAACGGGAACCGGGCCGGACGGGGGACGCCATGACCATCGACAGACGCACACTGCTGGTGGGGGCCGGCGCACTGCTCCTCGCCGGGGCGGAAGCTGCGGCCGCGCCGTTCAAGCTCAACCCGAAATATGCACCGACCCAGGTCAGCTATCGCGGCTATCCGGGCGGCACGATCGTCATCGACACGCGCAACCACTACCTCTTCCACGTCTACGCCAACGGCTATGCCATGCGCTACGGCGTCGGCGTCGGCCGCGCCGGCCTCAGCCTCAAGGGCCGCGCCGTGGTCGGCCGGAAGGCGGAATGGCCCTCGTGGCGGCCGACCGACAACATGATCAAGCGCTCGCCCCAGCGCTACGCCAAGTACAAGAACGGCATGCCCGGCGGCCCCAACAACCCGCTCGGGGCCCGCGCGCTCTACCTCTACCGCAATGGCCAGGACACGATGTACCGCATCCACGGCACCACCGAGCCGTCCTCGATCGGCCGCTCGGTGTCGAACGGCTGCATCCGCATGATCAACGACCACGTCATCGCGCTCTATGCCTCGGTACCGGTCGGCACGCCGGTGGTGGTGCTGTAGCCGCCGCGGAGCCGTCCGCCGATTGCACTGCAGGACCTCCCGGCGCATGCTCGCGGCCGGGAGGCGCCTCGATTGACCATGGAGCTGGACGACACCGACCGTGCGCTCCTCTCCGGCGCGCACGGGGCCGCTGCGGCCTTCGCCATGGAGCTGCTCGTCGCCTATGGCACGGCGCTCGGCGCCAGGCGCTTCATCGGCATCACCGGCGCCCATGTCGATGGCTGCCTCTACCACGGCCAGGCCAGCCTCGACTTCGTCCGGCGGCTGCATGACCTCGGCGGCCAGGTGCGCGTGCCGACGACACTCAATGTCGGCAGCATCGACCTGATCCACCCCGGGCTCTATCGCGGTGACCCCGCCACGGGCCGCGCCGGCCGCGACCTGATGGAGCTGCACGAGGCCCTCGGCTGCCTGCCGACCTTCACCTGCGCGCCCTACCAGACCCTGTTCCGGCCGCGCCGGGGCGACCAGGTGGCCTGGGGCGAATCCAATGCCATCGTCTTCGCCAATGCGGTGATCGGCGCCCGCACCGCCCGCTATGGCGACTTCACCGACCTTGCCGCCGCGATGACCGGCCGGGTGCCCTTCTCCGGCCTCCATGTCGAGGCGAACCGGCGCGCCGAGCTGGTGCTGGCCCTGCCGCCGGACGCCGGGGCGCGCTGGGGCGAGGACGCGCTCGCGGTCGCGACCGGCGCCATCG
>JAEVZM010000101.1 GCA_023392225.1 Pseudomonadota bacterium | reverse complement strand
CGCCGCTATCCGAACGGGGAGGAGCGCTGCATCGCCTGCAAGCTCTGCGAGGCGATCTGCCCGGCGCAGGCGATCACGATCGAGGCCGGCCCGCGCCGCAACGACGGTACGCGGCGGACCACTCGCTACGACATCGACATGGTGAAATGCATCTACTGCGGCTTCTGCCAGGAGGCGTGCCCGGTGGATGCGATCGTCGAGGGGCCGAACTTCGAGTTCGCCACCGAGACCCGCGAAGAGCTCTACTACGACAAGGCCAAGCTGCTGGCGAACGGCGATCGCTGGGAGCGCGAGATCGCGCAGAACATCGCCATGGACGCGCCGTACCGATGAGAACGGGAAGAGGGGGCAAAATGCCGTTCGTCGGGGTGTGGACGGGCAAGGCTGGAATCACTATAAGACCCGCGCCTGCGATGCGCGAGGCGGACCGTCCGTCATGATTGTTTCCACGCTCTTCTTCTATCTCTTCTCCGCCGTGGCGATCGCCTCGGCCGTGATGGTCATCGGATCACGGAACCCGGTTCATTCGGTGCTGTTCCTGATCCTCGCCTTCGTCAACGCGGCCGGCCTCTTCGTCCTGTTGAACGCCGAGTTCCTGGCGATGATCCTCGTGGTCGTCTATGTCGGCGCGGTGGCGGTGCTGTTCCTGATCGTGGTGATGATGCTCGACGTCGACTTCGTCGAGCTGCGCCAGGGCTTCCTCAACTACCTGCCCATCGGCGCGCTGATCGGCATCGTGCTCCTGGCCGAGCTGATCCTGGTGCTCGGTGCTTGGGTGTTCGCACCGGGCGCGACGAGCGCGGTGACGGCGCCGGTGACCGAGATCGGCAACACCGAGGCGCTGGGGCTCCTGATCTATACCCGCTACGTCTACTTCTTCCAGGCGGCGGGCTTCGTGCTGCTGGTGGCGATGATCGGCGCGATCGTGCTGACGCTCCGCCATCGGCCCAACGTCAAGCGGCAGTCGATCGCCGAGCAGGTGGCGCGCACGCCGGCCACCGCGATCGAGGTCCGCAAGGTCGAGTCGGGGAAGGGCATCTGATGGTCGTCGGGCTCTCCCACTACCTCACCGTCGCCGCGATCCTGTTCACGCTCGGGATCTTCGGCATCTTCATCAACCGCAAGAACGTCATCGTCATCCTGATGTCGGTCGAGCTGATCCTGCTCGCCGTGAACATCAATCTCGTCGCGTTCTCGCATTTCCTCGGCGATCTCGTCGGCCAGATCTTCGCTCTCCTCGTGCTGACGGTCGCTGCGGCCGAGGCGGCGATCGGTCTCGCCATCCTGGTCGTCTTCTACCGAAACCGCGGCTCGATCGCGGTCGAGGACATCAACGTGATGAAGGGCTGAGCGCGGCACCATGTACTCGGCCATCGTATTCCTGCCTCTCCTCGGCGCGATCCTCGCGGGCATCATCACGCTCTACGGCGCGTGGCAGCGGACCTCGGGCGGCGAGGCGCATGCCGGCGCCGGTCATGGTCATGGCCACGGCCATCACGACCACGACGTCGAGGACGAGCACGAGGAAGCGGACGCCCACGGCGACCATGAGCCGGCGGCCGCGGGCTCGCGCGCAGCGGAGCTGATCACGTCCGGCTTCCTGGTGATCGCGGCGGTGCTGTCCTGGATCGCGTTCTTCTCGGTCGGCTTCAGCGAGGTCGAACCGCAGCGCGTTCAGGTGTTCAACTTCCTTTCCTCCGGCACGCTGGCGGTCGACTGGGCGTTCCGGATCGATACCCTCACCGTGGTCATGCTGGTGGTGGTGAACACGGTGTCGGCGCTCGTGCACATCTACTCGATGGGGTACATGTCGCACGATCCGAACCGGCCGCGGTTCGTCGCCTACCTGTCGCTGTTCACCTTCGCCATGCTGGCGCTGGTGACCTCGGACAACCTGGTCCAGATGTTCTTCGGCTGGGAGGGCGTCGGCCTCGCCTCGTACCTGCTGATCGGCTTCTGGTTCAAGCGACCCTCGGCCAACGCCGCCGCGATGAAGGCCTTCGTGGTCAACCGCGTCGGCGACTTCGGCTTCGCGCTCGGCATCTTCGCGATCTTCGTGCTGTTCAACTCGGTCGAGTTCGACACGATCTTCGCCAACGCCGACTCGATCTCGGGCACGACGATGCACTTCCTGTCGTGGGAGCTCGACGCGCCGACGGTGGTGTGCCTCCTCCTGTTCATGGGCGCGATGGGCAAGTCGGCCCAGCTGTTCCTGCACACCTGGCTGCCGGACGCGATGGAGGGCCCGACCCCGGTCTCGGCCCTCATCCATGCCGCGACCATGGTGACCGCCGGCGTGTTCATGGTGGCGCGCCTGTCGCCGCTGTTCGAGCTGTCCGAGACGGCGATGACGTTCATCGTCCTCATCGGCGCCTCGACCGCCTTCTTCGCGGCGAGCGTCGGCCTCGTCCAGAACGACATCAAGCGGGTCATCGCCTACTCGACCTGCTCGCAGCTCGGCTACATGTTCGTGGCGATGGGCGTCGGCGCGTACCAGGTCGGCATGTTCCACCTGTTCACCCACGCCTTCTTCAAGGCGCTCTTGTTCCTCGGCGCGGGCTCGGTGATCCATGCCGTGTCCGGCGAGCAGGACATGCGCAAGATGGGCGGGCTCCGGAAGCTCATTCCGGTGACCTACTGGATGATGATCATCGGCACCCTGGCGCTGACCGGCTTCCCGTACACGGCGGGCTGGTTCTCGAAGGATGCGATCATCGAGAGCGCGTTCACCTCGCACAACGCCATGGCGGGCTATGGCTTCGCGATGACGATCATCGCGGCGCTGATGACCTCGTTCTACTCCTGGCGCCTGATCTTCCTCACCTTCCACGGCAAGCCGCGGGCCTCGGCCGACGTGATGAAGCACGTCCACGAGTCGCCGCAGGTGATGCTGGTGCCGCTCTACATCCTGGCGGCCGGAGCGCTGTTCGCCGGGATCGTGTTCGGCCACGCCTTCCTGTCCGAGGCGGGCGGGGAATTCTGGCGCGGCGCGGTCGACTCGGCAGCGCATGTCATGGAGGAGATCCATCACGCGCCGCTGTGGGTGGTGTGGCTGCCGACGCTGATGATGGCGGTCGGCTTCCTGACCGCGTACTGGTTCTACATCCGTGATCCCTCGGCGCCGCGGCGCCTCGCGGAGAGCAACGACTGGCTCTACCGGTTCCTGCTCAACAAGTGGTACTTCGACGAGCTCTATGACGTGATCTTCGTCCGCCCGACCTTCTGGCTCGGCCGCTTCCTGTGGAAGCGCGGCGACGGCTGGCTGATCGCCGGCTTCGGCCCCGCCGGCGTCTCGGCGCGGGTGCTCGACGTCACCCAGAGGGTGGTCCGGCTCCAGACCGGCTACCTCTATCACTATGCCTTTGCCATGCTGATCGGCGTCGCTGCGCTGGTCACCTGGCTGATGTTCGCCGGCTGAGGACGGACCGATG
>JAEVZM010000020.1 GCA_023392225.1 Pseudomonadota bacterium | reverse complement strand
GTGGTGCGCTGCGCCGTGGTGCCGAAGCGCTGGCCGCGGCGGGCGAGCCGCTCGACGGTGACGAGGATCACCACCACCGCCAGCATCACCAGCGCCAGCTGGGCGGCGCCGGCAAGGTTCGACTGGTTGATCCAGGTCGAATAGATCGACAGCGTCAGCGTCCGCACCCCGAGAAACTCCGAGGCGCCGACGTCGTTGAGCGTCTCCATCAGGGCGAGGCTCGCCCCGACCGCGATCGCCGGCCGCGCGAGCGGCAGCGCCACCCGGAAAAACACGGCGAACTGGCCGGCACCGAGGGTGCGGGCGGCATCGACCAGCCCCGAGGCCTGCATCAGGAAGAGGGCGCGGGTCGAGAGGTAGACATAGGGGTAGAGCACGAAGCCGAGCAGGATCACCGCGCCCGGGATCGAGCGGAGGTCGGGCAGGCGGAAGTCGCGCGGCGAGGCGATGCCGAGGATGTCGCGGATCAGCGTCTGCACCGGCCCGATCGGGTGGAGGAGATCGAGATAGGCATAGGCGACGATGTAGGTCGGGACAGCGAGCGGCAGCAGCAGCGCCCAGTCGAGCACCCGGCGCCCGGGGAAGTCGTAGGCGGTCACCAGCCACGCCCCGCCGGTGCCGATGGCGATGGTGAGGATGCCGACGCCGGCGAGCAGCAGCCCGGTATTGAGCGACACCTGCGGCACGACGTGGACCGCAAGGTGAATCCAGGCGCCATCCGCCCCACCGGCGGCGATCACCGCCAGGGAGAGGATCGGCACCAGCACCAGGAGCGCGGTCGCCGCCGCCGCGACCACCCAGAGGCAGGCGCCACCGCACCGCTGCCGCGCGAGGCGCGGCGTGGTCGATGCGATGGCGTCGGTGGTCATGGTGTGGCGCGGATCAGTTGTCGAAGCCGACCTCGTCGACGAGCTGGCTCGCGGCCTTCCGGTGCGAAGCGATCTCGACGAGCGACAGGCCGTCGGTGTTGAGGGTGCCGAACTCCGCGATGATCGGGTCGACCGCCGCGCTGGCGTTCACCGGATACTCGAAATTCTGCTGCGCGTAGAGTCCCTGTGCCTCGTCGGAGACCAGGAATTCGAGAAACTTGACCGCGTTGTCCTTGTTGGGGGCGTTCTTGGCGATCGCCGCCCCGGAGACGTTGACGTGGGTGCCGCCGCCCTCGAAGGTCGGCAGGATCACCTTGATCGCCTTGCCCCACTCCTCCTGCTCGGGGCCGCCCTTGCCGCTCCGCATCAGGCCGACATAATAGGAATTGGCCGGGCCGATGTCGCAGATGCCGCCGAGGATGTCGCGGGCGACGTCACGGTCGCCGCCGCCGGCCTGGCGGGCGAGATTGGCCTTCACCCCCTCGAGCCAGGTCCTGGTCGCCTCTTCGCCGTGGTGGGCGATATAGGCCGCGATCAGGGCGATGTTGTAGGGGTGCTGGCCGGAGCGGATGCAGACCTTGTCCTGCCACTTGGGGTCGGAGAGCTGCTCGTAGGTGAAGCTGTCGAGGTCGAGGTCCTTGGCGACGTAGAGGACGCGGGCGCGCTTGGACAGCGCGAACCACTCGCCATTGGGATCGCGAAGGTTCTCCGGCACCTTGGCGTAGAGGATCTCGGACTCGATCGGCTGGGTGACGCCCTTGTCCTCGAGGTCGACGAGGCCGCCGACGTCGACGGTCATCAGCACGTCGACCGGCGAGTTGGCGCCCTCCGCCTGGACTCGCTCGGGCAGGCCGTCCTTGACGAACACGGTGTTGACCGTGATCCCGGTCTCCTTGGTGAAGACATCGATCAGCGGCTGGATCAGCCCCGGCTCGCGGGTGGTGTAGAGATTGACCTCGCCGTCGGCGAAGGCCGCGGCCGGCGCCAGCAGGGCGCCGCTCAGCGAGCCGGCAATCAACAGGTTCCGTAACGTCTTGGCAGTCATGGAGCTTCCCATCCTATCGCTTCGGTTAAAGGCCGGACGATGTAGTTGTCCTTGCGGACACCGGCTGGGATAAGGTCCGCTTCGATCAAGTCAAGTCGCAATGCTGTTTGGAATTGCTCTAGTCGTTATCGCGATAGAATTGATCGCGGCCTTCTCTAGAATACTTACAATATATCTTCGGCGATGCCGGCGGCTCGGCAGCCGCTGGCCCACCGGCACCGTTCCGCTATGATGTCGACCGGCAATGTGGCGGCGCGGCGGCGGAGAACAGACGAGCATGGCCAAGCTTGAAGCGGTTTCGGGCGGTTCGGCACGGCCGGCCTTCGACTGGTCGGATCCCCTGCTGCTCGACGCAGAGCTGACCGAAGAAGAGCGCATGATCCGCGACACCGCGCGGGACTATGCCCAGTCGCAACTCCAGCCCCGGGTGCTGACCGCCTTCCGCGAGGACCGCTTCGACCGCGACATCATGTCCGAGATGGGCGCCCTCGGCCTCCTCGGCGCCACCATCCCCGAGGAGTATGGCGGCGCCGGTGCCGGCTACGTCGCCTATGGCCTCATCGCCCGCGAGGTGGAGCGCGTCGATTCCGGTTACCGCTCGGCGCTGAGCGTCCAGTCCTCGCTGGTCATGTTCCCGATCCATGCCTACGGATCCGAGGAGCAGCGCCGGAAATACCTGCCGCGTCTCGCCAGCGGCGAGATCGTCGGCTGCTTCGGCCTCACCGAGCCCGACCATGGCTCCGACCCGGGCGGCATGCAGACCCGGGCGGTGAAGGTGCCGGGCGGCTATCGTCTCACTGGCTCGAAGACCTGGATCACCAACGCCCCGATCGCCGACGTCTTCGTCGTCTGGGCCAAGTCCGAGGCGCACCAGGGCAAGATCCGCGGCTTCCTGCTCGAGCGCGGCATGGCCGGCCTCTCGGCGCCGAAGATCGAGGGCAAGGTCTCGCTCCGCGCCTCGGTCACCGGCGAGATCGTCATGGACGGGGTCGAGGTGCCGGACGAGAACCTCCTCCCCAACGCCTCCGGCCTCGCCGGCCCGTTCGGCTGCCTCAACCGGGCCCGCTACGGCATCGCCTGGGGGGCGATGGGCGCCGCCGAGGACTGCTGGCACCGGGCGCGCTCCTATGTGCTCGATCGCAAGCAGTTCGGCCGGCCGCTCGCCGCCAACCAGTTGATCCAGAAGAAGCTCGCCGACATGATGACCGAGATCGCGCTCGGCCTCGGCGGGGCGCTCCGTGTCGGCCGTCTGTTCGACGAGGGCCGCGTCGCGCCCGAGATGATCAGCCTGATCAAGCGCAACAATGCCGGCAAGGCGCTCGACATCGCCCGCCTCGCCCGCGACATGCATGGCGGAAACGGCATCGCCGACGAGTTCCACGTCATCCGCCACATGCTGAACCTCGAGACGGTCAACACCTACGAGGGCACGCACGACATCCATGCCCTCATCCTCGGCCGCGCCCAGACCGGGATCCAGGCCTTCTCGTGAGCGCCCTCGCCGGCATCCGCGTCCTCGAGCTCGCCCGGGTTCTGGCCGGTCCCTGGGCCGGGCAGGTGCTGGCCGACCTCGGCGCCGAGGTC
>JAEVZM010000712.1 GCA_023392225.1 Pseudomonadota bacterium | reverse complement strand
CCCAGTACGTGGCGCAGGGGCTCATCATCATCGGCGCGGTCGCCATACCCGAGGTCAAGCGCTGGAGGAACGTGACATGAGCCAGCCCGCCGTCGACCGCTTCCCCGCCTTCCGCATCGGCACCGTCCTCAGGAGCCGCGCGTTCCTGACGCTTGCCCTGGTGATCGCCGTGTGGGTCGTGGCGGGCCTCCTCAAGCCCGGCTTCGGGTCCTATGGGCACCTCCGCTACCTCCTCGAGCTCGCCGCCGTCATCGGCATCGTCTCGATCGGGCAGCCCCTCGTAGTGATCGCCGGCGGCATCGACCTCTCGGTCGGCGCCATCGTCACCGTCAGCGCCGTCGGCGTCCCGCTCGCCACGGTCGCGGGCGATCCGACCGGCGGCCTCGCCATCCTCATCGTCCTCGGTGCGGCGACCGTCATCGGCGGGCTCAACGGCCTCGGCGTCGCCTTCCTCCGCGTCCACCCGATGATCATGACCCTCGCCATGGCGACGTTCCTCCAGGGCGTGCTCATCCTCATCGCCGGCGGCACCGCGATCTCGGCCGGAAGCCCGGTCCTCTCCTTCCTCGGCAATGCCCGGCCGCTCGGCATCCCGGCCGGCGTCGTGCTGTGGATCGTGGTCTCGATCCTCGCCCTCGTCCTCCTCCACGCGACGCCGTTCGGCGCCCGCGTCTTCGCGCTCGGCGCCAACCCGCTCGCCGCCGCCCTCTCCGGCATCAACACCCGCGGCACCACCGTCGCCGTTTACGCGATCAGCGGCTTCACCGCCGGCCTCGCCGGCATCCTGGTGCTCGGCATGAACGGCCAGGGCTATGTCGGCATCGGCGACCCCTATCTCCTCGCCTCGATCGCCGCCGTGGTGCTCGGCGGCACCTCGATCCTCGGCGGCACCGGCACCTATGCCGGGACCATCCCGGGCGCCGTGCTCCTCGTCACCATCACCGCGCTGATCACGGTGGTGAACGCCTCCCCGGGCTGGCGGAGCATCCTCTTCGGCTCGCTCATCCTGATCCTCCTCCTCTTCTCCGGCCGCGAGGCCGCACGGCGGTAAGTCCATCCATGTCAGAGACCTACGGAATCACGGCCGACGCAGCGGCCGAGCTGCTCGCGGCGATGGTCGCGATTCCCAGCATCAATCCCGACCTGCTCGCCCCCGAGCTCCCCGCCGAGTGGGGCGGGGAGGCCCGCATGGCCGCCTTCGTCCATGAGTGGCTGACCGGCGCCGGGATCGCCGCGACCTTCGAGGAGGTTCTGCCGGGCCGCGCCAACGTCGTTGCCCGCCTGCCCGGCCCGGAGGGTGCGCCACGCGTGGTGTGGGAGGGGCACACCGACACCGTCCAGGTCGAGGGCATGGCCGATCCGTTCACGCCGGTGATCCGCGACGGGCGGCTCTACGGCCGCGGTGCCGTCGACGACAAGGCGAGCCTTGCGATGTTCATGCTGGCGCTCCGCGCCGCGCGCGACCTGCCGCGCGACTGCGACGTCACCTTCGTCGCGGCCATCGACGAGGAGACCACCTTCAATGGCGTCTCGCACCACGTCGCCCACCACCCGCCCTACGACATGGGCATCGCCGGCGAGCCGACGAGCCTCCGGATCGTCGCCGCGCTGAAGGGTGCGACCCGCTTCGTGGTCGAGGTGCACGGCAAGAACGCGCATTCCTCGCGCCCGCATGAGGGCATCGACGCCATCGCGATCGCCGCCGACCTCCACGCCTGGCTCCGCGACTACATGAAGCGCGACACGTATCGGCATCCGATGCTCGGCGCCCGCGCGCTCACCTGCACACTGATCGAGGGCGGTGAGGGCCTCAACAGCGTGCCGGCCCTGGCCCGCCTCACCTTCGACATGCGGACGCTCCCGCACCAGAGCGGCGACGAGGCCTGGGCCGAGATCGCCGGGATCGTCTCGCAGTTCCCGCTGCCGGCGGGCGCGCGGATCGAGACCAAGCGGCCGTTCATCGACGGCAAGTCGATGGAGGTGCCGCTCGACGCCGCGATCATCGGCCGGCTCGGCGCCGCCCTCTCGGCCAGAGGGCTCGACCCGACCCCGATCGGCGCGCCGTTCGGCTCCGACGCGAGCACCTTCACCCGGGGCGGCTCGCCGACGGTAGTGTTCGGCCCCGGCGACATCGCCCAGGCGCACGCGATCGACGAATTTTCCGACCTCGCCGAGGTGGCGAAGGCAGCGCAGATCCTGGTGGCGAGCATCATTCCCGGCTGAGGACGACCCACCCCCCGGCGGCTCAGGGGCGGTCGGCCTCGTAGAGGTTGCCGCGGCCGATCTCCGCGATCCGGTTCACCCCACAGAGGCCCATCGTGGTCTCGAGCTCGCGCTGGATGATCTCGAAGGCGCGTTCGACGCCGACACGGCCGCCGGCGCCGAGCCCGTATTGCATGGCACGGCCGACCATCACCCCTTTCGCCCCAATCGCCAGCGCCCGGAAGACGTCCTGGCCGGTGGTGAAGCCGCCGTCGATCAGCACCTCGATGCGCTCGCCGACGGCATCGACGATGGCCGGCAGGGCGGTGATGGTGGACGGTGCCCCGTCGAGCTGGCGGCCACCGTGGTTGGAGACGACGATCGCGTCCGCACCGGTCCCGGCAGCGACGACCGCGTCCTCGACGTCGTTCAGGCCCTTCAGCACCAGCTTGCCCTTCCAGCGGTCGCGCATGCGCCGCACGTCGTCCCAGTCGAGGCTCGGGTCGAACTGGGCGTTGGTCCACTCGGCAAGGCCGGTGGCGCTGCCGACCGATTCGACATGGCCGTAGATGTTGCCGAACTGGACCTTCCGGACCCGCAGCATCGCCGCACACCACGCCGGCTTGGTGGCGAGATTGGCGAGGTTGCGGAGGGTCGGCTTCGGCGGTGAGGACAAGCCGTTGTGGATGTCCTTGTGGCGCTGGCCGACCATCTGCAGATCGAGGGTCAGCACCAGCGTCTCGACGCCGGCCGCCTCGGCCCGGCGGAGGAGGCGCTCGATGAAGTCGCGATCGCGGATCACGTAGAGCTGGAACCAAAACGGCCGGGTGGCGACCGCTGTAAGGTCCTCCAGCGAGGCAATCGACACCGTCGACAGCGTGTAGGGGATGCCGAACGCCTCGCAGGCCTTCAGCACCAGGATCTCGCCATTCGGCCAGGTCATGCCGGTGAGCCCGGTCGGCGAGACGGCCACCGGCATGGTGACCTGCTCACCCACCATCGTGCTCCGGGTGCTCCGCCCGGAGACGTCGACCGCCACCCGCTGGCGGAGGCGGATGCGCTGGAGGTCCGCGGCATTGGCCCGGTAGGTGCTCTCGGTCCACGAGCCGCCATCGACATAGTCGTAGAACATCCGCGGGACGCGCCGCTTCGCCGCCTTCCGCAGGTCCTCGATCGAGGCGAAGCGCTTCATCGGAAGGCGCCCTTGCCGCGGGCGCCATGCCTCGTGGCCACGCGCCCTCCGAGACGGCGACCTTGGTCCGGCACAGGGGTGGCCACCGGCCAGCATACGGCCATTCCGGGCCAAACGGACCGCCCGCGCTCTTCCTCCCGCCTCAAATGCCGCCCCTTCCCGATTTCTGAGATTGCCATATTATAGGATGTCATATAACCATATAACATCAGCGCATGGACGCAAGCCATGGACCGAGTTCCGGGCCGACTTCCGGAGCTGACTTCAGGGAGAGGAGAAAAGGGATGGAATTTTCGAGGAACGGGCGGCGGCTCGCCGCCCTCGCCACCGTGTTCGGCATGCTCGCCGCCGGCCCGGCGCTGGCGGAGGACGCCGTCGAGGCGGCCGCCAAGGTGTTTTCGCCGGAGGTCTGTGCCCCGGTCGATCCGGCCGCGGTCGCCGACATTCCCGCGTCGGTTTCCGGCTTCACCGGCTACGATTCGGCCGCCGGCGACTGGCTCGTCGAGCCCGACGCCAGCGCCCTCAAGGGCAAGCGCGTCGCCCTCACCGTGATGGGCCTCGGCCAGCCGTTCTTCCTGGCGATCAAGGGCCACTGGGAGAAGCTCGCCGAGAAGTACGGGTTCGACCTCAAGGTCTATGACGGCCGCTTCGACGCCGGCACCGTGCAGAAGCTGGTCGACGACGTGATCTCGGACATGCCGGACGCCGTTGCCTTCGCGCCGCTCGACAGCGCCGCCTCGGTCGGCCAGGTCAAGCGCATGCTCGATGCCGGCATCGCCGTCGTCACCTACAACGTGCAGCCGACCGAAGTGGTCGCCCCGCGCGTCTTCGCCAACGACTATGACGGCCCGCTGGTGGTCGGCTGCAACGCGGCCCGCTACTTCCAGGCCCAGTTCGGCGACGAGCCGGCTGTGATCGGCGTGGTCGACTTCCCGATCCTGCCCCAGGTGCAGGACCGCAAGAACGGCTTCCTCAAGGGCTTCCTGTCGGTCATCCCGACCGCCACCGTCGCCCAGGCGGTCGATGGCGGCGCGACCATCGACAAGGCCAACCCGGCGGCCGCCGACATGCTCCAGGCCCACCCGGACATCAACGTCATCTTCGGCATCAACAACGACAGCTCGCTCGGTGCGCTCGCCGCGCTCCGTGCCGCCGGCACCTATGGTGCCGACTTCGGCGTCGTCGCCTCGGTCGAGGGCTCGGCCCCGATCATGGTCGAGCTCGGCAACCCGGACTCGCCGCTGAAGGCAGAGAGCGGCTACCCGCCCTACGACTTCTCGATCGCGACGATGAACCTCCTCGCCGCCACGCTCGAGGGCAAGGCCGACAAGGACACCCAGGTGGTCGTCGGCTACCCGGCCATCGCCCCGACGGCCGAGGGCATCAAGACCTGGCTCGAGCGCCAGTATCCGAACTAACCTGA
>JAEVZM010000707.1 GCA_023392225.1 Pseudomonadota bacterium | reverse complement strand
TCGAGCGGCAGGGCTGATTCGGTCTTGGCGCGGGCCATGCGCCTATCGTGGCCGGCAGCGCGCGCGCGTCAATCGCCATCGCCCGCCGCCGGTTGTCGCGGGGTTCAGGCCGAGGCGGCGGCGGGCGCCCGGGCCGAGACGAGGGCGAGGCCGACGCCGATCGCCAGGACCGCTGCGAGGCCGGCGAGGAGGCCGATGTCGTGGGCGGTCGGCTTGAACGCCATCAGGGCGACGATCATGAACAGGACCACCGCCTCGACGCGGCCGATCATCGACAGCTGCCGGCCCTTGCGGACGACTTCGGCGCTGATCCCGTCGCGGGCCACCATGGCGCCGATCGCTTCGCCGCGCGGCTTGAGCACGAACGCGCCGACCGAGAACGAGAACGCGTAGCCGACGAGGGCGAGCACGATCCACAGCTCGGTGAACGACCAGCCGCCGACGAGCACGAGCGAGATGCCGAGGAGGAGGGTCGCGAGCGACGCCGGGACGAACAGGACGTTGCCGAGCGTCCCCATGTCACGCAGCGCCGACATCAGCGCCGGTGCGTCGTTGGCCCGCTCGGCGCGGAAGGCGAGGAGGTGGAGCAGGAACCCGGCGCCGATCCAGATGCTGGCGGCGGCGATGTGGAGGAAGAGGAGGGTGTCATAGGAGAGCATGGTCGTGCCTTGGTGAAGAGGGGGGCGCAGACGGCGCCGTTTCGGGGCGGCACGTCTAGCGATCCGCGCGGCCGCGTCAGTGACCGGCGTCACAGGGCGGATGACGGTTGCGGCTAAACCCGGTATCTCAGGCGACACAGCGAGGGGGGAGACCATGACGCCCGAGAAGACCGACGAAGCCGCCGCCATCCTTCTGTCCAACTGGAAGGCGGTGACCCGGATCGACGCGCTGCCCGAGGCCTGCCGGCCGGCCGACCGGGCCGAGGGCTATGCGGTCGCGGCCGCGCTCGCCCGCCAGTCGGGCGACGCCGTCGCCGGCTGGAAGATCGCTGCCACCAGCGCCGCCGGCCAGCAGCACATCAATGTCGAGGGTCCGCTCGGCGGCCGCATCCTCGCGAGCCGGGTCGTCGCGCCGGGCGCCACCATCCCGCTCGCCGGCAATCTCATGCAGGTCGCCGAGGCCGAGTTCGCCTTCGTCCTCGGGACGGACATGCCGGAGCGGGGCAGCCCCTACGAGCGCGAGGAGGTGATGGCGGCCGTCACCGCGCTCCATCTCACCATCGAAATCCCCGATTCGCGCTATGCCGATTTCACCAAGGTCGGCGCGCCGTCGCTGATCGCCGATACCGCCTGCGCCTCCTGGCTTGCGGTCGGCCCCGCGGTCGACATGGACTGGCGCGGCATCGACTTCGCCGCACACCAGGTCACCGCCTTCAAGAACGGCGCGCAGGCCGCCGTCGGCAGCGGCAAGGCGGTGCTCGGCGACCCGCGGATCGCGCTCACCTGGCTGGTCAACGAGGTCGCCCGCTACGGCGGCGGTCTGAAGGCCGGCCAGTTCGTCACCACCGGCACCTGCGTCGTGCCGGTGAAGATCGCTAGCGGCGACGCGATCAGCGTCGACTACGGCGTCCTCGGCACCATCGCCGTCGCGATCGGCTGAGCGCGCCCCGCCGTCACAGCAGCTGCAGCTGCCCGCCCTCCGGGACGGGCGGCTTGAACAGGTCGGTGCGGAGGCTCCGCCGGGTCGCGTTGAGGCCGAGCCGACGGCAGGCGATCTCGAAGCGGCGGCCGATCTGCCAGGCATAGGGACCGTCGCCCTTCATCCGCGTGCCCCAGGTCGCGTCGTAGTCCTTGCCGCCGCGCATCGAGCGGATCAGCGACATCACGTGCTCGGCTCGGTCGGGATACTCGCGCTCGAGGAACTCCTTGAACACGTCGCGCACCTCGAGCGGCAGGCGGAGCAGCACGTAGCCCGCCTCGCGGGCGCCGGCGGCGTGGGCGGCGTCGAGGATGCGCTCGATCTCGGGCTCGTTCAGCGCCGGGATGATCGGCGCCACCATCACCGTGGTCGGCACGCCGGCCTCCGACAGGAGCCGGATGGCGCCGAGCCGCCGCTCCGGCGTCGCGGCGCGCGGCTCCATGGCGCGGGCGAGCTTCCGGTCCCGCGTGGTCACCGACAGGGCGACCTTGGCGAGGTTCCGCTCCGCCATTCGCGACAGGATGTCGATGTCGCGCAGCTCCAGCGCCGACTTGGTGACGATGCCGACCGGATGGTTGGCCGCGTCCAGCACCTCGAGCACTTCGCGCATGATCCGGTAGCGCTTCTCGATCGGCTGGTAGGGGTCGGTATTGGTGCCGATGGCGATCGTCTTCGGCACGTAGCCGGGCTTCGCCAGCTCCTTCTCGAGCAGCTTCGCCGCGTTCGGCTTGGCGAACAGCTGCGTCTCGAAGTCGAGCCCGGGGGAGAGGCCCATATAGGCGTGGGTCGGCCGCGCGAAGCAGTAGGCGCAGCCGTGCTCGCAGCCGCGATAGGGATTGATCGACTGGTCGAACGAGATGTCGGGGGAGTCGTTGGTGGTGATGATCTTCCGCGGCCGCTCCTCCTGGACCGTGGTCTTGAGCGGCGGCAGCTCGTCGATGCTGTTCCAGCCGTCGTCGTAGAGCACGCGGCTCAGAGGCTCGTAGCGGCCCGAGACGTTCGATTCGGCGCCTCGACCCCGTCGCCGCTCGGGGTCGATCTTGACGCCAACAAAGTCCTCGACCGTCTGCGCGGGGGCGACGCGGCTGGCGGCGAAGCGGTGGTGTGGCGAGGACATGAATTGATTCCTATCGCACTGCGGAGAACATATCAAGAACGAATTTTCGCCCATCCGGTTCCCCCACGACCCCGATATGGGGTCGAATTGCGCGCCGCGCCGCGCTATCAAGCGGAAATGATCACGGTCATCATCGCAACGCGCGACGACGAGGAGGACCTTGCCCATGCGCTCGCCGCACTCGCCCCGGCGGCGATGGACGGCGTCGTCCGCGACGCCATCGTGGTCGATGCC
>JAEVZM010000668.1 GCA_023392225.1 Pseudomonadota bacterium | reverse complement strand
GTGCAGGGCTTCGCCCGGTCGCCGGGCAGGATGTAGGCGGGCGGCGAGGACGCGGATTGGAACCGGGCCGGCGGGAGATGCCGGCTCCGAGGGAGGAAAACGGGAATGGCTGGAACTGTGCGTGTCGCGATCGTCGGCTGCGGCTTCTTCGCGCGCAATCATCTGTTCTCCTGGAAAGATCTGGCGAGCGAGGGCGTCGACCTTGTCGCGGTCTGCGACATCGATCCGGAGAAGGCCAAGGCCGCGGCGGAAGAGTTCGGCGTGCCGCACTGGTACTCGAACGTCGACGAGATGCTGGATAAGGAGCAGATCGACCTCATCGACATCATCACCCGGATGGATACCCACCGGATGATGGTCGAGAAGACGATCGGGCGCGGCATCGCGACGATCGTCCAGAAGCCGTTCGCCCCGAACTGGGACGATGCGGTGGCGATGACGAGCATGGCGGAGAAGGCCGGCGTCTATCTCGCCGTCCACGAGAACTTCCGCTTCCAGACGCCGCTTCTCAAGGCGGCGGAGGCGGTGCGCGCCGCCGACATCGGCACGCCGACCTGGGGGCGCATCACGTTCCGCACCGGCTACGACCTCTACCGGACGCAGCCCTATTTCCACAACGAGGAGCGTTTCATCATCCTCGATCTCGGTGTCCACACGCTCGACATCGCGCGGGTGATGATGGGCGAGGTGGCGCATGTCTATGCCGAGACCCAGACCCGCAACCCGAAGAACCGGGCCGAGGATACCGCGACCGTCATGCTCCGCCACGTCAACGGCGCGGTCTCGGTGGTCGACTTCTCGTACGAGAGCCGCAAGCAGCCCGACACGTTCCCCGAGACGCTGATGGAGATCGAGGGGCCGAAGGGCGCCATCGTCGTCGTCCCGGGGCTGACGATGCGGGTCAATGTCGGCGACGACATCCGCGAGACCGACATCGGCGCGCCGCTCCTCCATTGGACTTCGCGGCCCTGGCACGTGGCGCAGGAGTCGGTGCTGTCGACCTGCCGGCACCTCCTCGAGGCCTACAAGTCGGGCAAGCCGGCGGACATCTCGGCGGTCGACAACCTCAAGACCTTCGCGCTCGCCGAGGCCGCCTACGAATCCGCCGCCACCGGCCGGGCGGTGAAGCCGGCGGTCTACGGGTAGCCCGATCCTCAGTTCCCCACGCCGGTGGTGACAGAAGTACCAATATCTGGTACATGGGCGCAAAGGAGCTTGCCCATGGCCAGGAACACCTCCGTCTCCCTCGGGGAGCACTTTGCTGCCTTTGTCGAGCGCAAGGTCGCCGAAGGGCGCTATGGCTCGGCGAGCGAGGTGCTGCGCGCGGGGCTTCGCCTTCTCGAAGAGGAGGAGGCGAAGCTCGAAGCGCTGCGCGCCGCTCTCGTCGAGGGCGAGCAAAGCGGGCCGGCGACATCGTTCGACCTCGATGACTTTCTGCGGCGGATGAACGACTCGCATACCCGCTCGGCATGAGCCGGTACTCGCTCACGCGGGCCGCCGAGCGCGACCTGGAAGGCATCTGGCGCTACAGCGCGGCCAACTGGAGCCCGGCGCAGGCAGACCAGTACATTACGCAGCTATGGCAGGGCATCGAGCTGCTCGCTGCCGCTCCCGGCCGCGGCCGGCCTTGTCCCGAGATCAAGGCCGGCTATGCGCGCCACCGCGTAGGCTCGCACGTCATCTTCTATCGCTCGACGCCGGTCGGGGTGGAGGTGGTGCGCATCCTCCACCAGCGCATGGACTTCCACCGGCACGTCTGACCGGCGGCGCGCGGCTCCGTCAGGCGTTCCTGCCGCCGACCAGCCGTCCCGCCCGGCCGACGATCCCTTCGCCGGCAGCGTAGCTCTTGACGCCGTTGACGTAGACCGCATCGATGCCGGCGGAGAGAACCTTCGGGTCCTCGTAGGTCGCCTTGTCGATGATCGTCTCGGGGTCGAACACCACGAGGTCTGCATAGGCGCCGGGGGCGATGCGGCCGCGGTCCTTGAGGCGGAAGGTCTTGGCCGTCAGGCCGGTCATCTTGTGAATGGCCGTCTCGAGCGGGAACAGCTTCTCGTCGCGGGCATAGTGGCCGATGACGCGCGGGAACGTGCCCCACAGCCGCGGGTGCGGGTGGGCGTCGTGCGGCAGGCCGTCGGAGCCGATCATGGCGAGCGGGAAGCTCATCACGCGGCGCACGTCTGCCTCGTCCATCTGGAAGTAGATGGCACCAGCCGGCTGGAGGCGCTCGGCGGCGGCGTGGATGTCGACGCCCCATTCGGCCGCGATGTCGGCGAGGTCGCGCCCGCCCATCTCGGGATGCGGCGTCGACCAGGCGATCATGATCCGGAACTCGGTGGTGAGGAGGTCCATCCGCAGGTTGGTCGAGCCGGCGACATAGGGATAGACGTCGAGCGCCACCGGCTGGCTGTGCGAGGCGGCCTCGATCTTCGGAAGCGTCTCCCTGGTCCGGCCCCAGTTGCGCGGGTGGGCGCACTTGTGGTGCGAGATGATCAGCTGGGTCTTGGCCCGGCCGGCGGTGGCGAGCGCCTCGTCGATCGAGTCGAGCACCTTGTCCATCTCGTCGCGCATGTGGGTGGCGTAGACGCCGCCATGATAGGCGAAGCGCTCGGCGATCGGCGCCACCTCGTCGATGTCGGCCCCCGCATTGGTCGGGTAGAAGAGGCCGGTCGAGAGCCCCGCGGCGCCGGCTTCCATCGCCTCGTCGACGAGCTCCAGCATCGCCGCGAGCTCGTCCTTGTTCGCGGTTCCGGAGATGTCGGCCATGGTGCGGAGGCGGAGCGCGGAATGGCCGATCAGCGCGGCGACGTTCACGGCCGGAACGGTCTCGGCGATCGCCCTCGCATAGTCGGCGAAGCGCGGGAACTGGTACGCCTCCTTGCCGCCGAGGAGGTTCATCGGCGCCGGCGGATAGTCGTCGAAGGTGACCGGCGCGAGGCTGATGCCGCAGTTGCCGGCGACCACCGTGGTCACGCCCTGGCTCACCTTCGGCAGCATGTCGGGCGCATCGAGCACGATGCGGTCGTCATGGGTATGGGCGGCGATGAAGCCGGGCGCGAGGGCGCGGCCGGCGAGGTCGTGCTCGACGCTTCCCGCCTGCGCCGGCACGGCGCCGACGGCAGTGATGCGGTCGCTGGAGATGGCGACGTCGCCGGTGAAGGGCGCGGCGCCGGAGCCGTCATAGATCAGGGCATTGCGGAATATGCGGTCGGTGCGGATGTCGCTCATCGTCGTCAATCGGCCTGGGGGTTCGGGGGCATGAAAGGGGAGGGGTCGGTGCTCGGCGCGGGAATGGCGACGCCGACGCGGGCGAGCGCATAGCGCACGCGCCGCAGCGCATCGCGGCTGCGCGGACCGAGGCGGAGCGCGACGCCGGTCGCCAGCGTGTCGATGATCGCCATGTGGGCATAGCGCGACGGCGTCGGACGGAGCACGTCGTCGACCTCGGCGATCGCGATCGCGCTCGTCGGGTCGGCGCG
>JAEVZM010000587.1 GCA_023392225.1 Pseudomonadota bacterium | reverse complement strand
GCATCACCATCTCGGTGCCTTCCGGCAGCTTCACCACGCCCGTCACGTCGGTCGTGCGGAAGTAGAACTGCGGACGGTAGTTGGTGAAGAACGGGGTGTGACGACCGCCCTCTTCCTTGGTGAGGATGTAGGCCTCAGCCTTGAAGTTGGTGTGCGGGGTCACCGAACCCGGCTTGCACAGCACCTGGCCGCGCTCGACGCCCTCGCGGTCGACACCGCGGAGCAGCGCGCCGATGTTGTCGCCGGCCTCACCCTGGTCGAGGAGCTTGCGGAACATCTCGACGCCGGTAACGGTGGTCTTCGAGGTCGGGCGGATGCCGACGATCTCGACTTCCTCACCGACCTTCACCACGCCGCGCTCGACACGGCCGGTCACCACGGTGCCACGACCCGAGATCGAGAACACGTCCTCGATCGGCATCAGGAAGGGCTGGTCGACCGGACGCTCCGGCTGCGGAATGTAGGCGTCGACCTCGGCCATCAGGTTCAGGACGGCGTCGTGGCCGAGCTCCTTGTTGCTGTCCTCGAGGGCAGCGAGCGCCGAGCCGCGGACGACCGGAATGTCGTCGCCGGGGAACTCGTACTTGGACAGGAGCTCGCGAACCTCGAGCTCGACCAGGTCGAGCAGCTCGGGGTCATCGACCATGTCGCACTTGTTGAGGAACACGACCAGCGCCGGGACACCGACCTGACGGGCGAGCAGGATGTGCTCGCGGGTCTGCGGCATCGGGCCGTCGGCGGCCGAAACCACCAGGATCGCGCCGTCCATCTGCGCGGCGCCGGTGATCATGTTCTTCACATAGTCGTCGTGGCCGGGGCAGTCGACGTGCGCGTAGTGACGGTTCTCCGTCTCGTACTCGACGTGCGCGGTGTTGATCGTGATGCCGCGGGCCTTCTCTTCCGGCGCGGCGTCGATCTGGTCATAGGCGAAGAACTTCGCCTTGCCCGTCTCCGCCAGCACCTTGGTGATCGCGGCGGTCAGCGACGTCTTGCCGTGGTCGACGTGACCGATCGTGCCGATATTGCAATGCGGCTTCGAGCGGCTGAACTTCTCTTTGGCCATCGGGGCTCTCCGTCTTTCTCAAACTTCTGTCTTTAGCCGGCGTACTTCGCCTGGATCTCTTCGGCCTCGGCGCGCGGCACCGGGGCATAGTGGTCGAACTGCATGGTGTAGTTCGCCCGACCCTGGCTCATCGACCGGAGCTGGTTCACGTAGCCAAACATGTTGGCGAGCGGCACCATTGCATTGACCACCTGGGCGTTGCCGCGGGTATCCGTCCCGCTGATCTGGCCACGCCGCGAATTGACGTCACCGATCACCGAGCCGAGATACTCTTCCGGCGTCACGACCTCGACCTTCATGATCGGCTCGAGCAGCACCGGCCCGGCCAGCTTCAGCGCCTCGCGGAGACCAGCCCGCGACGCGATCTCGAAGGCGAGAGCCGACGAGTCGACGTCGTGATACTCGCCGTCGACCAGCGCCACCTTGACGTCGACCACCGGGAAGCCGATCAGCGGGCCGGAGGTCATCACCGACTCCACGCCCTTCTCGACGCCCGGGATGTACTCCTTCGGCACGGCGCCGCCGACGATCTTGGCCTCGAAGACGTTGCCGCCACCGGCCTCGTTCGGGCCGACCTCGAAGTCGACCGCCGCGAACTGACCCGAACCACCCGACTGCTTCTTGTGGGTGTAGGAGTGGTTGATCGAGCGCGTGATCGTCTCGCGATACGCCACCTGCGGCGCGCCGACGCTGACGTCGACCTTGTAGGTCCGGCGCAGGATGTCGACCTTGATGTCGAGGTGCAGCTCGCCCATCCCCTTGAGGATGGTCTGGCCGCTTTCGGCATCGGTCGAGACTCGGAAGGACGGATCCTCGGCCGCGAGACGCGACAGGGCGACGCCCAGCTTCTCCTGGTCGGCCTTGGTCTTGGGCTCCACCGCAATCTCGATGACGGGGTCCGGGAACTCCATCTTCTCGAGGATAACCGGCTTCGCCGGATCGCAGAGCGTATCGCCGGTGCGGGACTCCTTGAGGCCGGCGAGCGCGATGATGTCGCCCGCATAAGCCTCCTTGATGTCCTCGCGGCTGTTGGCGTGCATCAGCAGCATGCGGCCGACGCGCTCCTTGCGGTCGCGCGGCGAGTTGAGCAGCTGCTGGCCAGCCTCGACCTTGCCCGAGTAGATGCGGCAGAAGGTGAGCGAACCGACGAAGGGATCGTCCATGATCTTGAAGGCGAGCATCGACATCGGCTCGTCGTCCGACGAGCGGCGCACGACCTCTTCGCCGGTCTTCACGTCGACGCCCTTGATCGCCGGAACATCGACCGGCGACGGCAGGTAGTCGACGACCGCGTCGAGCAGCGTCTGGACGCCCTTGTTCTTGAACGCCGAGCCGGCGAGGCCCGGGAAGAACGCGCCGGTAAGCACCGCCTTGCGGATCAGGCGCTTGAGGGTCGCCTCGTCCGGCTCCTGGCCCTCGAAGAAGGCCGCCATCGCGTCGTCATCGAGCTCGACCGCAGCCTCGATCAGCTTGGCGCGATACTCGACTGCCTTGTCCTGAAGGTCCGCCGGGATCGGAACGTCGACATACTTGGCGCCGAGCGACTCGTCTTCCCAGACGACTGCGTTCATGCGCACCAGATCGATCACGCCCTTGAAGTCGGACTCCGAGCCGATCGGCAGCTGGATCGCCACCGGCTTGGCGCCGAGGCGGACCACGATGTCCTCGAGGCAGCGGTAGAAGTCCGCGCCGATCTTGTCCATCTTGTTGCAGAAGACGATGCGCGGCACGCGGTACTTGTCGCCCTGGCGCCACACGGTCTCGGTCTGCGGCTCGACGCCCTGGTTGGAATCGAGCACGCATACCGCGCCATCGAGCACGCGCAGCGAGCGCTCCACCTCGATGGTGAAGTCGACGTGGCCGGGGGTGTCGATGATGTTCAGGCGCTTCTCCCGCCAATAGGCGGTCGTCGCGGCCGACGTGATCGTGATGCCGCGCTCCTGCTCCTGCTCCATCCAGTCCATGGTGGCAGCGCCCTCATGGACCTCACCGATCTTGTGGCTCCGGCCGGTGTAGAAGAGAATCCGCTCGGTCGTCGTCGTCTTGCCCGCATCGATGTGGGCCATGATGCCGAAGTTGCGGTAGTCCTCGATTTTGTGCGTGCGCGCCATCGGGGGTTCTCCGGATTACCAGCGGTAATGCGAGAACGCGCGGTTGGCCTCGGCCATCCGGTGCGTATCTTCGCGCTTCTTCACGGCGCTGCCGCGGTTGTTGGCGGCATCGAGCAGCTCGCCCGAGAGCCTCTCGACCATGGTCTTCTCGTTGCGACCGCGGGCGGCGGCAAGCAGCCAGCGAATGGCCAGCGCCTGACGGCGATCGGTACGAACCTCGACCGGGACCTGGTAGGTCGCGCCACCGACACGCCGCGAGCGGACCTCGATGGCCGGCATGACGTTGTCCAGGGCCGAGCGGAACACGCCGAGCGGGTCCTGCTTGGTCCGGGTTTCGATGACGTCGAACGCACCGTAGACGATCTTCTCGGCGACCGACTTCTTGCCTTCGTACATGACCGAGTTCATGAACTTGGTCACGACCTCGTTCTTGAACTTCGGATCGGGAATGATCTCGCGTTTTTCAGCGCGGTGGCGGCGGGACATCGTAGGACCTGCTTCGCTTCTCTCGTTGTATCAGACGAAAAAACGACCCGAGATTACTTGGGTCGCTTCGCACCATACTTGGACCGGCGCTGCCGGCGATCTTTGACGCCCTGGGTGTCGAGCACGCCGCGGATGATGTGATAGCGCACACCCGGAAGGTCCTTCACGCGACCACCACGGATCATCACCACCGAGTGCTCCTGGAGGTTATGACCCTCACCCGGGATGTAGCCGATCACTTCGAACTGGTTGGTCAGACGAACCTTCGCGACCTTGCGGAGCGCCGAGTTCGGCTTCTTCGGCGTAGTCGTATAGACGCGCGTGCAGACACCGCGCTTCTGCGGGCTCTCCTGCATCGCCGGCACCTTGTTGCGCTTGACCGGCGCACGGCGCGGCTTGCGAATGAGCTGGTTGATCGTCGGCATCGTCTACCTTCTATCCGCGGCCTCTCGGCCACTCGTAAAATTCCGTCCAAACGACGCTGATGGCGCCTTGCCCGCGTTGGCGGGGGCGCCCTGAAAAACAGAGGATCACGACGACTGGGTCGCGATCATGTTATCCTGTCGAACGTCGGTCGTGCCGTTCCGGTCAGCGTTTAGGACTTCTTGTTCCGCGACGGGGCGTCGCTAGGAAGGTAAAGACCTACCGCCTGCCTGAAAGCGCGCGGAACCTATGACTTCCGCTGCGGAGCGTCAACCCCTTTCATCGTAAAAACTTTGGTGTCGGGGGTCGATCTTCTCTCAACGAAAGAAAATGTCGGAAGAACCCGCTGCTGCTTTGTGTTTCGTGCCGGGCGCCCTGGGTGGCGGCCTGCCCGTAGTCGCTGGAGGGCCCCGCCCTTCCCCCCTCCCGGGCACGTTGCCGGCGCTCCGTCACTCCCCTAGAGAGATGCACAACAGCCGACAACAGAGAATCGGGGGAGGAGAATGAGTACCATTGCGCGCGCCGGCGGGAGCCGTGCTTCCGCCGTCGCGGTCCGGGCACGGATCGCTGTCTCGGTGGCCTTCTTCATCCTCGGCGTCGGTCCGGGCCTCTGGGCGGTGCACATCCCGCTGGTGCAGGAACGTCTCGGTATCAACCCGGCGGTCCTGGGGCTGGCGCTCCTGGCGATGGCGTGCGGCGCTGTGATCGCCATGCCGATCATGGGCTGGGCGGTCGGCCACGTCGGGTCGCGACTTCCCACCGCGGTGGGCGTGCTCCTCTACATGGTCGCGACGCCGCTGCCGATTCTCGCCGACAGCGTGCCGCTTTTCTTTGTCGCCCTGTTCTTCTTCGGCCTCCTGATGGGGGGGCTCGACGTGACCGGCAACGTCCAGGCGGCCGACGTCGAAGCGTTGCGCGGCAAGGCGACGATGTCCTCCTTCCATGCCTTCTATTCCATCGGCGCCCTTTCCGGCGCGTTGGCCGGCGCCTTCGTGATCGGCAATGGCTGGGGCGACGGCAGCGGCGCGGCGGCGATCTGCGCGCTCCTCTTCATCATCGGCGCTTTCGCGGTCCGCCACCTGTTGCCGGGCGACAAGCCGGAAGCGGGCCCGAAATTCGCCCTGCCGCCTGCCGCCGTGATCGGGCTCGGCCTCATCGCCGGACTGGTCTTTGCGATCGAGGGCGCGGTCACCGACTGGAGCGCGCTGTTCCTCACCAACAGCAAGTCGGCGACGCCGGAGACCGCGGCCTTCGGCTTTGCCACCTATGCCCTCGCCATGGCCGGCCTGCGCCTGGTCGGCGATCCGATCGTGCAACGCCTCGGGGCGAGACGTATCGTGGTCGGCGGCGGCCTCCTCTGCGTCCTCGGCCTCGGTATCGCGCTCGCCTCGCCCTGGCCGCTCCTCGGCGCCGTCGGCTTCGGCCTCGTTGGCCTGGGAGCCGCCAACATCGCTCCGGTCTGCTTCTCGGCGGGGGCGCGCGCGCCGGGCGTTGCGCCCGGGGTGGGCGTCTCGGCGGTGGCGACGATGGGCTATTCCGGCTTCCTGATCTTCCCGCCGATTCTCGGCTTCGCGGCGGAGATGATCGGCCTCTCCGCGGCGATCGGCGTCGTGCTCGTCATGTCCGCGATGATGGCGTTGCTCGGCGCACGCCAGCGATTCTAGGAGGGGGCGCGAGAAGATCGATGCCGCCGCCGCTCCTCTTCTCCCGCCGCGACTACTGCCTGTCCCTGCCCCATATCGGACGCCCGGTGCCAGCCGATGGGCTGGACGCCACGCTGCTCGTGCGCGCGATTCCCGGGACGGAGCGGTCCGACCTGGTCGGGCCCTGGCCCTATACCGTCGCCCCCCGACCGTCCCGTGGCGGCCCCGCATTCGAGGCGTTGCGACGGGAGGGCTACGTGTCGCTGACGATGTTTCTCCGGCCAGACGTGCCGCCGAGCGAGCTCGAGGCGCTTCGTGCGGCGCTGGATGGGGTCGCGGAGCTGGCTCCCCTCAAGGACCACTATGTCCGCGATCCCGACCTGCCGGCGCCCACGCTTCGCGCGAGGACCAGGAAGAACCTCAGGATGAGCCAGCGCCATTGGCATCTGCGTCGGCTTGCCCAGGCGGAGATCGCCCCGGTCTGCACCGTCTTGCAATCCCAGCTCGCGGCGCGCCGGCAGCTCAGCCATTATGCCCGGGTGCCCGACCGACATTTCCAGGTGATCGCCACACTCGAGGGGATCGAGGCCGTGGCCGCCGTCGATGCGGACGGTCCCGGCGCGGTGCTGATCGCCGCCCGCTCGGGCTGCGAGACCCACCTTCTTCATTTCCTGACCAGTCCCCGGGTCATCCGCACCGGCGGCTCTTACCTGTTGTGGATGGAGGCCGTCCGCCAGTGGTCCGGCGACGGCTGCGTCTATCTCGGCGGAGCGCCCGGATCGGCGGCCGGCCCGGGTGTCGCCCGGTTCAAGGCGCGATGGGCCAATCGCACCGCTCCCGTTCACCTCCTGAAGGCGATCCTCGACGAAGCGGCCTACCGCGCGTTCGCCGCGGGTGCGCCAGGCGACGGATCGTTCTTTCCCGCCTATCGGAGCGCCGGAGCATGAGCGGTCTGGTGCTGCTTCAGGAACGGCTCGGTGCATCCCACCTCGATGCGAGCGTGCTGATGCCGCTGTTCAATTCCGCGTCGATGGTGGCCGAAGCGATCGAATCGGTCCTCACCCAGAAGGATTGCGTTCTGGATGTCCTCCTCTCCGACGACGGCTCGAGCGACGGGACCCTGGAGCGCGCACGAGCGGTGCTGGACGCCTACGACGGACCGCATCGGGTGCGTCTGTTCCGCGTGGCCAGCCATCTCGGCATCGACCATCTCTCCGCCCTCGTCGACGAGGCGTCCTGCCGGCTGCTGATCGAGGCACACGGCGACGACGTCAGCTATCCCGGGCGGATGCGGCGCCTCCTGCAGATATACGGCGAGACCGGCGCAGCCCTCATCGTCAGTCTCTCCGACCGGCGCGACGAGGCGACCCGCTCGGTCAAGCCGGAACGGGCGCCGGCGGGGTTCAGTACCGGCTGGCTCTCCCTCGCGCAGACCGTGCCGCCCGAGGGCAGCGGACTGCTCGCCGGCGCTCGCTATGCCCTCGACCGGGTTGCGCACGACCGCTTGCCGCGGCTCGATTCAGCCCACGCGCCGTCGAGCCACGACAGGATCCAGGCCTTCCGCGCCGCGCTGATGGGGCGGCTGTGGTTCACGGAAGAACGGCTGCTCCTCTGCCGGCGCCATCAGGGCCAGGGATCGCGGGGCCTTCTCGACCGGCGAAGCCCGCTGACCATGCGCTTCGGCTGGAGCCTCCGACACCTCGCCGCGATCCGCGCGATGCGGGAGGATTCTGGTCACGCCCAGCGCGAGGGCCTGATCGAGCGGAGCGCCGCACGGGGCATCGAGAAGCTGCTTGCAGAGCGGGTCAAGCAACTCCGCGCGGACCTCCTCGACAGCCGGGACGAGCTGGTGCGGGCCGGGCTGCAGCCCTTGTGGGTCACGCAGGAGGAGATGATCGCGTGGAACGCCGCCGCGAGGCCGGCCAAATCTCCGCCGCGGGGTGAGGGCGAGGATCGCTGACGAAAAAGGGCCGCCCCGAGGGGCGGCCCTTCGCATTCCTGTCGAATGGCGCCGTTACTCGGCGGCGCCGAGCTCCGCCACCTCGGCCGCAGCCTCGCCCGACAGCGTGTTGGCACGCTGGCGCTCCTCGAGGATGAGCTCGTCGCGATGCTGCGCGACCTGGCGGACGCGGCCGATCGAGCCGCCGGTGCCCGCCGGGATGAGCCGACCGACGATGATGTTCTCCTTGAGGCCCTCGAGCGGATCGATCTTGCCCTGGACCGCCGCCTCGGTGAGGACGCGGGTGGTCTCCTGGAACGATGCCGCTGAGAAGAAGGAGCGGGTCTGCAGGCTCGCCTTGGTGATGCCGAGGAGCACCGGGACGCCGGAAGCCGGCTTCTTGCGCTCCGCGATCATCTGGTCGTTGATGATGTCGAGGTCGAGCTGGTCGATCTGCTCGCCGGGGAACATGTCGGTGTCGCCCTGGTCCGTGATCTCGACCTTCTGCAGCATCTGCCGGACGATCACCTCGATGTGCTTGTCGTTGATCGTCACGCCCTGCAGCCGGTAGACGTCCTGGATCTCGTTGACGAGATACGCGGCGAGCGCCTCGATCCCCTTGATCGCCAGGATGTCGTGCGGTGCCGGGTTGCCCTCGACGATGAAGTCGCCCTTCTCGACGGTGTCGCCATCCTGGAGATGGAACGGCTTGCCCTTCGGGATCAGGTACTCGATCGCCTCGGCGCCCTCCTCAAGCGGCTCGAGGATGATACGGCGCTTGTTCTTGTAGTCGCGCCCGAAGCGGATGGTGCCATCGATCTCGGCGATGATGGCGTGATCCTTCGGGCGACGGGCCTCGAACAGCTCCGCCACCCGCGGCAGACCGCCGGTGATGTCGCGGGTCTTGGCGCTCTCGAGCGGAATGCGGGCCAGCACGTCGCCGGCCTTGATCTCGCCGCCCGAGTCCACCGAGAGGATGGCGTCGACCGGAAGCAGGTACCGGGCATCGGTGCCGCGGTGCGTCTTCTTGATCTTGCCGTCCTTGCCCTTGACCACGATCGCCGGCTTGAGGTCGCCGCCGCGCGGATTGGCCCGCCAGTCGACGACGACGCGCTTGGTGATGCCGGTCGACTCGTCGGCCGACTCGGACACCGAGATGCGGTCCACGAGATCCTCGAAGGCGATGATGCCGTCGACCTCGGTCAGCACCGGGCGGGTGTAGGGGTCCCACTCGGCCAGACGCTGGCCGCGCTTCACGGTATCACCCTCGTCGACATGCAGACGCGAGCCGTAGGTGATGCGGTGGACGGCGCGCTCGCCGCCATCGGCATCGACGATGACCATCTGCATGTTGCGGCCCATCGCCACCAGCCGGCCCTCGCCGTCCCGCACGATGTTGCGGTTACGGAAGCGGACCGTGCCCTCGAAGTTGGATTCGAGAGTCGACTGGTCCACCACCTGCGCCGTGCCACCGATGTGGAAGGTGCGCATGGTGAGCTGGGTGCCCGGCTCGCCGATCGACTGCGCCGCGATGACGCCGACCGCCTCGCCCATGTTGACCGGGGTGCCGCGGGCGAGATCGCGCCCGTAGCACTTGCCACAGACGCCGTTCCGCGTCTCGCAGGTCAGGACCGAGCGGATCCGCATCGACTGGACGTTGGCCTTCTCGATGGCCTCGACGTCACGCTCGTCGATGAGCGTGCCCGCCGCAACCACCACCTCACCGGTCGCCGGCGCGATGACGTCCTCGGCCGCGGTGCGGCCCAGCACGCGATGGCCGAGCGTCGCCACCACCTGGCCCGAGTCGACGACCGCAGTCATCTTCAGGCCGGCGTCGGTGCCGCAGTCCACCTCGGTGACGATGCAGTCCTGCGCCACGTCGACCAGACGCCGCGTCAGGTAGCCCGAGTTGGCGGTCTTGAGCGCGGTGTCGGCAAGGCCCTTACGAGCGCCGTGGGTGGAGTTGAAGTACTCCATCACGGTGAGGCCTTCCTTGAAGTTCGACGTGATCGGGCTCTCGATGATCGAGCCGTCCGGCTTGGCCATGAGGCCGCGCATGCCGGCGAGCTGCTTCATCTGCTGGGGCGAGCCACGGGCGCCGGAGTGCGACATCATATAGATCGAGTTCATCGGCTTCTGACGGCCGCTGGGCTCCTTCTCAACCGCACGAATGCGGGCCATCATCGAATCGGCGACGCGATCCGTGGCCTTGGCCCAGGCGTCGACGACCTTGTTGTACTTCTCGCCCTGGGTGATCAGGCCGTCGTTGTACTGCTGCTCGTATTCCTTGGCGAGCGCCGACGTCTCGTCGACGATCCGGTACTTGTCGTCCGGGATCACCATGTCGTCCTTGCCGAACGAGATGCCGGCCTTGAACGCCTGGGTGAAGCCGAGCTGCATGATCCGGTCGCAGAAGATGACCGTCTCCTTCTGACCGCAGTGCCGGTAGACGGCATCGATCATGTTGGAGATCTCCTTCTTGGTCATCAGCTTGTTGACGACGTCGAAGGGCAGGTTCGGGTTCTTCGGCAGCAGCGCGCCGAGCATCATGCGACCGGGGGTGGTCTCGTAGATCTTGGAGAACGGCTTGCCGTCCTTGTCGACCCCGACATAGCGGCCGCGGACCTTGGCGTGCAGCGTAATCGCCTTGGACGACAGGGCTGCCTCGATCTCGCCGAGGTTACCGAAGGCCGAGCCCTCGCCCGGCTCGCCCTCGGCCATGATCGAAAGATAGTAGAGGCCGAGCACGATGTCCTGCGACGGCACGATGATCGGTGCGCCGTTCGCCGGGTGGAGGATGTTGTTGGTCGACATCATGAGCACGCGCGCCTCGAGCTGGGCTTCCAGCGAGAGGGGCACGTGGACGGCCATCTGGTCGCCGTCGAAGTCGGCGTTGAAGGCCGCGCAGACCAGCGGGTGGAGCTGGATCGCCTTGCCCTCGATCAGCACCGGCTCGAACGCCTGGATGCCGAGGCGGTGGAGCGTCGGGGCACGGTTGAGCAGCACCGGATGCTCGCGGATCACCTCGTCGAGGATGTCCCAGACCTCCGGCTTCTCCTTCTCAACCAGCTTCTTCGCCTGCTTGACGGTCGACGAATAGCCCTTGGCGTCCAGCCGCGAATAGATGAACGGCTTGAACAGCTCGAGCGCCATCTTCTTCGGCAGGCCGCACTGCTGCAGCTTCAGCTCCGGACCGACGACGATGACCGAGCGGCCGGAATAGTCGACGCGCTTGCCAAGCAGGTTCTGGCGGAACCGGCCCTGCTTGCCCTTCAGCATGTCGGAGAGCGACTTCAGCGGACGCTTGTTGGCGCCGGTGATCACCCGGCCACGACGGCCGTTGTCGAACAGCGCGTCGACCGCCTCCTGCAGCATGCGCTTCTCGTTCCGGATGATGATGTCCGGAGCGCGCAGCTCGATCAGCCGCTTGAGACGGTTGTTGCGGTTGATGACGCGGCGGTAGAGGTCGTTGAGGTCGGACGTGGCGAAGCGACCGCCGTCGAGCGGGACCAGCGGGCGGAGGTCCGGCGGAATCACCGGCACCACCGTCATGATCATCCACTCCGGCTTGTTGCCGGACTCGGTGAACGACTCGACCAGCTTGAGACGCTTGGCGAGCTTCTTCGGCTTCAGCTCCGAGGTCGACTCGGCGATCTCGACCCGGAGGTCCGCAGCGAGCTTCTCGAGGTCGAGCGCGATCAGCATCTTGCGGATCGCGTCGGCGCCGATGTCGGCGGTGAACGAATCCTCGCCGTACTCGTCCTGGGCCTTGAGGTACTCATCCTCGGTCAGGAGCTGACGCTCCTTGAGCGGGGTGAGGCCCGGCTCGAGGACGATGTAGTTCTCGAAGTAGAGAATCCGCTCGAGGTCCTTCAGCGTCATGTCGAGGAGCATGCCGATCCGCGACGGAAGCGACTTCAGGAACCAGATGTGAGCGACCGGGGCGGCGAGCTCGATGTGGCCCATGCGCTCGCGCCGGACCCGGG
>JAEVZM010000499.1 GCA_023392225.1 Pseudomonadota bacterium | reverse complement strand
ACGTCACCGTGGGCGGCGGTCGCTACCACGTTTGGTCGGCGGGCGACCGGCATGCCCCCGCGGTGCTCCTGATCCACGGGCTCGGCTGGGACGCGCGTCGCCTGTGGGAGGCGCAAATGCTGCGGCTCGCCGATGCCGGATGGCACGTGCTCGCGCCCGATCTTCTCGGCGTCGGGGCGAGCGCGCCGCTCGTCGCGCCGCGGCCGGCGGGCGGTTTCGCCGCCGATATGATGGCCATCCTCGCTGCGTTCGACCTCCGCGACTGCGCGGTCGTCGGCTTCTCGATGGGCGGTCCCATCGCCCTCGCGCTGGCGGCGCTGCCGGGGACACCGGTCCGGGCGGCGGCGATCTGCTGCTCGGGCGGGCCGACGACGACCGACCAGAGCGCCGCCACCGAGGCGATGATCGCAGCGGCGAGCGCGAAGGGGGCGGATGCCTTCGCCCGGGACCAGGCGGAGGCGATCTGGCATCCGGCCTGGGCGCGCGCCCATCCGGCGGACGTCGCGGCGTTCGTCGGCTGGCGCGCGGCGATGGACCAGGCGAGCCTCTTCAACGCGTTCCGTTCGAACGCCGTCGCGGGCGACCCGGTGCGGCCGGTGGGGTGTCCGTGCGTCGTGATCGCCGCGGACCATGATAGCTTCGTCCCGGTCGAGGCGGCGCGGCGCCTCGCCCGCGATCTGGGGGACGCCGATTTCGTGCTGATCGAAAACTCGGGCCACATGGTGCCGATCGAGCAGCCGGACGCCTTCGATGCCGCGCTCGGGGCGTTCCTCGAAAGGTGCTGGCCTGCCGGCGTCGCGGGGCACGCATGAGCGTGCCCGTCGGCCTCCTGACCGGATCGATGCCGTTTGCCGGCATGGCCGACAATCCCGCGACGATCCTGCTCCCGCGCTTCGAGGGCAGGGTGGTGAACGGCATCAGGATCGAGACCGCGGCGATCGATTCCGATCTCGCGACGGCGCCGGCGGCGCTGGTCGACCTCATCGCACGGAAGCGCCCGGCCTTCGTCGTGTCGCTCGGCCTCGCGCTCGGCGCGCCGGTGCTGAAGCTCGAGACCACCGCGATCAACCGGCTGTCCTTCGCCATCGCCGACAATGCCGGTGCGCGGCCGACCGACGGCCGGCCGATCGAGCCCGGCGGGCCGGAAGCCCGCTTCGCCACCTGGCCCGCGGGGGAGATCGTCGCGGCGCTGCTCGAGGCCGGCCTGCCGGCGATCGTCTCCTATTTCGCCGGCACGCACATGTGCAACGCCACGCTCTACACCGTGCTCGGCGCGATGCAGGCGGAGGGGCTCACCGGCCCAGCCGGCTTCCTGCACCTGCCCTACCTGCCGTCGCAGGTTGCCGCGTTCCTGCGCACCGCGCCGCCGGAGGGCGATGCCGCGCCCACCCGCCCGCGCGACCTGCCCAGCATGAGCCAGACCGAGCAGGAACGCGCTCTCGAAATCCTACTGGCGATCGTCGCCGGTCGAGCCAGCAGTCGAAGGGAACCAACGCCGTGAACAACGTCACCTCGCTTGCCGCCTATGACGAAGCCGGGAAGATCTCGACCGAGGAGATCCCGGTCATCGACATCAAGAGCCTTCGCCTCGGCACCCCGGGTGAGCGGCTGGCCGTCGCCGCCGAGATCGCGCGGGCCTGCGAGAATGTCGGCTTCTTCTACATCGCCAATCACGGCGTGCCGCAGAGCCTGATCGACGACACCTTCGCGCAGAACGCCGCCTTCTTCGCCCAGAGCCAGGAGGATCGGATGAAGGCGGCCGCGACGCTCGACCACTGGCGCGGCTACGTGCCCTCCAAGCTCGAGGGCGAGGGCGGCGGTGTCGCCGGCACCATGGAGACCTACCGGCTGATGCTCGACCTGCCGCCGGACGACCCTGACGTGGTGATGGGCAAGCCGATGCACATGCCCAACCGCTGGGCCGACCTGCCGGGGTTCAAGACCACCGTCAGCGCCTACATGGACGCCATGATGGAGCTCTCGGTGCATCTCCGGCGCGGCTTCGCGCTCGGCCTCGGGCTGCCCGAGGAGTGGTTCGATCCCTTCTACAACCGCCCGCTCGTCCAGCAGAGCCTCCTCCACTACCGGCCGGCGCCGTCCTCGGCGCCGGGCGCCGCCGAGATCGGCTCGGGCGAGCACAAGGATTCGGGGGCCTTCACCATCCTCATGCAGGACGAGGTCGGCGGCCTCGAGGTCGGCCACCTCGCGCATCGTTGGGTCGCCGCCCCGCCGATCAAGGGCACCTACGTCATCAACATCGGCGACATGATGGAGCGCTGGACCAACGGCCGCTTCATCTCGACCAACCACCGCGTCGTCAACCGCGCCCAGAAGCCGCGCTATTCGCTGCCGTTCTTCGCCAATCCGGACTATGAGGCTATCATCGCGCCGATCCCGAGCCTGGTGCGACCCGGCACCAGTGCCGCCTACCCGCCGCTCCATTTCGGGCAGTTCATGGAGCGGTTCTACGATCACGGCATGGCCTATCTCAGGCGCTGAAAGGCAGGACGATGACTGAACGGCCGGTGGACCTTCGCTCCGACACGGTGACCCGGCCCACCCCGGCCATGCTCGCGGCGATGAGCGCGGCCCCGGTCGGGGACGATGTGTGGGGCGACGACCCGACGGTGGCCGAGCTCTACCGCGTCGTCACCCGCCTCACCGGCAAGGAGGCGGCGCTCCTCTTCCCAACCGGCACCCAATGCAACCTCGCCGCCGTGATGGCCCATTGCGGCCGCGGCGACGAGGTCATCCTCGGCCGCCGCGCCCATGTCTATGCGCACGAGGCGGGCGGCGCCTCGGTGCTCGGCGGCATTTCCTTCTGCCCGGTCGAGAACCGGCCCGACGGCACCTTGCCGATCGAGGCGGTGCGGGACGCGGTGCGCAGCGACGACATCCACCATCCGCGCACCGGGCTGATCTGCCTCGAGAACACGTTCAACGGCGTGGTCCTCCCGTCGGATGCGGTGGCGGAGACCGCTGCGCTCGCCGCGGAGCTTGGCCTGCCGATCCATCTCGACGGGGCACGGGCGTGGAACGCGGCGGTCGCCTCGGGCGTCGCGGTCGAAGCGCTCTGCGCGCCGTTCGATACGGTGTCGCTGTGCTTCTCGAAGGGGCTGGGGACGCCGGCCGGCAGCGTCCTCGTCGGCTCCGGGGAGACGATCCGCCGCGCTCTTCGCCTCCGCAAGATGCTCGGCGGGGGCATGCGCCAGAGCGGCCTCTTCGCCGCCGCCTGCCTCCATGCGCTCGATCACCATGTCGAGCGGCTGGCGGAGGATCACCGGCGCGCCGCCGCGCTCGCCGAGGGGCTGCGCGGCCTCGGGATGTTCGGCGACGTGCGGCAGGCAACCAACATGGTCTTCCTCGCGGTGCCGCGTGACCGGTGCGCTCGGCTCGAGGCGCATCTCGCCGATGCCGGCATCCTCGCCGCCATCCGGCCGTCGACGCGCCTCGTCACCCATCTCGATATCGACGACGCCGACATCGACCGCGCGCTGCGCGCCTTCGCCGGCTTCGACGCGGCCGCAACGGCACGCGCGGCATGAGCCGGACCCTCACCGCGGTCGCGGGGTTCTGCGGCTCGAACGTGGGCGGCACCCCGGTCTTCGTCG
>JAEVZM010000132.1 GCA_023392225.1 Pseudomonadota bacterium | reverse complement strand
GTCTGTCCCTCCGGGCAGGTCAACGCCGCCGCCGAGGGCAGCCCGGTGCGCTGCGTGACGGACGCCACGGCGACGACCCCGGCGCCCGACATCGTCGAAGACGCCGGCGAGGTGGTGAAGGATGCCGGTCAGGCGGTGAAGGACGCCGGCGAAGCCGTCGGCGACGCCGTGAGCGACACCGTCAAGGAGATCACCAACTGATCGAACGCCTTGAACGCCGCCTGATGCCCTGCCGGTGGCCGCTTACGGCGGCCCCGGCTGGAAGTCCTCCGCCGCCTGTCCGGAAGAGACCTTCCGCTCGCGGAAGAAGATGAACAGGCCGGCGCCGACGATGATGGCGCCGCCGAGCAGCATCTGCGGCGCGGGCAGGTCGTCGAAGAAGATGTAGCCGAACACGATCGCCCAGACGATCAGGGTGTACTGGTAGGGCACGACGACCGACGCCGGCGCGTAGGCGAGCGACCGGTTGACGCAGACGATCGCCCCGAGGGCGAACACCCCGAGCAGGCCGAGCAGCAGCACGTCGCTGATCCGCTCGACCGGCGTCCAGTCGAACCAGACCGTGGCGAGGCCGAACAGAAGGCCGGTCCAGATCTGCCAGGCGGACATGACAGTGTCGGGCGTGCCGCGCATCATCCGGGTGATGATCATGAACAGCGCGTAGCAGAGGCTCCCGATGAAGGCGATCAGCGCATGCCAGCCGAACATGCCGGCGCCGGGCTGGAGTGCGATCAGCACGCCGCAGAAGCCGATGACGATGGCCGTCCAGCGCCGCCACCCGACCTTCTCGCCGAGGAATATCGCCGCGATCAGGGTGACGTAGATCGGCCCGGCCAGGTAGTAGGTGACGGCGTCGGCGAGCGGCAGCACCGCCACGGCCGCATAGAAGCAAATGGTCTCGCCGACGGCGACCAGCAGGCGCAGCACCTCGAGCCACGGCCGCGGCATCCACATCGCCTGGCGCAAGCCATCGGCGCGCAGCACCGGCACCAGAACCACCGAGGCGGCAAGGCTGCGGAACAGGAGGATCTGGGCAACGGTATAGGTGGCGGCGAGCCACTTGCCGAGGGCGTCGTTGAGCGAGAAGACGAACATGCCGAGCACCATGAGGCCGATGCCCGCGGCGATGTTCTCGCGTCGCCCCGCCCCACCCCCCGGAGATACAGTCACCGTTTCCCGCCTCTTCGCGTCGCCCTTCTTGCCGGGACGCCACTGGCGTTCATGGCCCGATTGACCATTTTAGTCAAAGCTGCCGGGGTTGCGCCGTTTCGTCTCACGTGCGAAACCCGTCGGCCCGGAGCGGCACACCATCCGCCTGAAGGGGCCGAAACCATGAGCCTTGCCCAAGCCCAGTCCGAGCAGCGCGTCGACATCGCCGCGGAGATGCGCGCGGTCGGATCGGCCGCCCGTGCTGCCGCGCGGCGTCTCGCCCGCGCCACCACATCCGAGAAGAACAAGGCGCTCGCCGCCATGGCGGCGGCGATACGCGCCGGCGAGGCCACCATCCTCGCCGAGAACGCCCTCGATCTCGCCGATGCGCGGGAGGCGAAGCTCGCCGGCTCGTTCCTCGATCGGCTGACGCTGACCCCGGAGCGCATCGAGGCGATGGCAAAGGGCGTCGAGGAGATCGCCGCCCTGCCCGCCCCGATCGGTGCCGTGCTTGCCGCCTGGGACCGGCCGAACGGCCTCCATATCGAGCGTGTCCGCACGCCGCTCGGCGTCATCGGCGTGATCTACGAGAGCCGCCCCAACGTGACGGCGGATGCCGGCGCGCTCTGCCTCAAGGCCGGCAACGCCGTGATCCTTCGCGGCGGCTCGGATTCCTTCCGCTCGTCATCAGCGATCCACAAGTGCCTGGTCGGTGGCCTCGAGGCCGCCGGACTGCCGGCCGACGCCATCCAGTTCGTGCCCACCCGCGACCGGGCTGCCGTCGGGCTGATGCTCACCGGCCTCGACGGTAACATTGACGTGATCGTGCCGCGTGGCGGCAAGAGCCTCGTCGCCCGCGTCCAGATGGAGGCGCGCGTGCCGGTGTTCGCCCATCTCGAGGGCATCAACCATGTCTATGTCGACCGTCAGGCCGATCTCGAGATGGCCAAGAAGATCGTGGTCAACGCCAAGATGCGGCGCACCGGGGTCTGCGGCGCGGCCGAGACCCTCCTCGTCGACGCCAAGGTCTCCGACGAGTATCTCAGGCCGCTGATCGAGGCGCTGCAGCAGGCCGGGTGCCGGGTCCGCGGCGACAGCCATGCCCTCGCGCTCGGCATCCCGGGCGTCACCCCCGCCGCCGAGAGCGACTGGTCGACCGAGTATCTCGATGCGGTGATCGCGGTGAAGGTGGTCGACGGGGTCAAGGCGGCGATCGAGCATATCGAGCACTACGGGTCTCACCACACCGAGGCGATCATCACCAACGACAAGCGGACCGCCCAGCGCTTCATGGCCGAGGTGGATTCGGCGATCGTGCTGCACAACGCCTCGACCCAGTTCGCCGACGGCGGCGAGTTCGGCATGGGGGCGGAGATCGGCATCGCCACCGGCCGCATGCATGCCCGCGGCCCGGTTGGCGTCGAGCAGCTCACCAGCTTCAAGTACCGGGTCTCCGGCAACGGCCAGATCCGGCCCTGACGTCATCGCTTGCGCGACCGCGACCCGGCCCTCGTTCATCTCCCCCTGGTTCGTCCCGGCCTCCGGGTCGGGCTGTTCGGCGGCTCGTTCGATCCGCCCCATGCCGGCCATCGCGCGGTCAGCATCGAAGCGCTGAAGCGGCTCCGCCTTGACCAGGTGTGGTGGCTGGTCTCGCCGCAGAACCCGCTGAAGCCGCATGCGCCGGCCGATCTCGCGCGCCGCGTCGCGGCAGCCCGTGCGCTGGCCGGCCACCCGCGCATCAAGGTCACCGGCGTCGGGGCCGCGCTCGGCCCCACCGACACGGCCGAGACGCTGCGCCGGCTTCGCGAGCGGCTTCCCGGGGTGAAGCTGGTCTGGATGATGGGGGCCGACAACCTTGCCACCTTCCACCGCTGGCGCAACTGGCGGAGCATCGCCGGGATGGTGCCGATGGCGATCTTCAACCGCCCCGGGCTGGCGCTGCGTGCCCTCGCCTCGCCGGCGGCACGGACATTTGCCGAGAGCCGTATCCGCGAATGCGATGCCGCGTACCTCGCCGACATGGCGCCGCCAGCCTGGGTTTTCCTGTCCTCCCCCCACGTCCCGCTTTCCTCCACGCAACTTCGCGCAGAACGGGAATCCCCACCCACGTCTTGAAACCTTCACTGCTTCACCCTTATGTTTCGGTGTGCCGGCAGTGGGCCGGCGCAAGCGGAAGGGAAAAAGACGCTGTCCACCGCACTTCGGAGTGAGGGCACCCCAGAGAGTGTTCCTCCTGTCGCGGCCGCCCGGCGCGAACTGTCATCGGCGGACGCCTTGCACGTGGTCCTCTCGAGCCTTGACGAAGCCAAAGCCGAGGACCCGATTTCCATAGACCTCGCGGGAAAGACGACGATCGGTGACCACATGGTCATCGCATCCGGCCGTTCCGACCGCCATGTCTCCGCCATCGCTCATCGCCTGATCGAGGACCTGAAGAAGGCCGGCGGACGCGACATCCGCGTCGAAGGTCTTCGTGCCGCCGATTGGGTGCTGGTCGATGCCGGCGATGTGATCGTTCACATATTCCGCCCGGAAGTCCGCGCCTTCTACAACATCGAGAAGATGTGGCGCGCCGACCATTCGGCGGTGCCGGTCGCGGCCCAGGCCTGACCGGACGGTTCCTTCCGGGGTGTTGCCCCGCGGGAGGGGATGGGCTTGCTCGTGCCGCCCGAAGGCGCAGCGTGACGGGGACAGGCCCGTGAAGGTTACCGTCATCGCGGTCGGCCGCCTCAAGAGCGGACCCGAGCGCGAGTTGCTCGATCGCTATCTCGACCGGGCGGGGCGGGCCGGCCGGCAGCTCGGGCTCAGCTTCGACATCCGCGAGCTGGCCGAGAGTGGCGCCCGATCGGGAGCCGATCGCAAGCACGAGGAAGCCGCGGCGATCCTCGGCGCCGTACCGCCCGGCGCGCCGCTCGTCGCCCTCGACGAGCGCGGCAGGGCGCTCGACAGCCGCGCTGTCGCGGAGCGCATCGCGGGTGGGCGCGATGCGGGCGTTCGCGATCTCGCGATCGCGATCGGCGGCGCGGACGGGCTCGGGGCGGACGTGCTTTCGGCGGCGGACCTTCGCCTCGCCTTCGGCGCCATGACCTGGCCGCACCAGATCGTCCGCATCCTGCTCGCCGAGCAGCTCTACCGGACGGTGACCATCCTTTCCGGCCACCCCTACCATCGCGACTGACGCCGGCCGTCGCAGCCGGTGGCGGCAACCGTGCTTCCGCCGCATTCGACGCCGACCATCGCGGCCATGTCGCCTTGGTTGACAGAGCGTTAATCCAATCGTCCTAGCCTCGCCCGACGATGCTTGCCTTGAAACCGGAACCCGGCCGGTGATGCCGACCCGCAGGTGGTGGACGCCGGCGCTGCTCGCCGTCGCCCTCGTGCTTGGCGCTGCGGCGGCGCCGGCCCAGGAGGACGACGGGGCGGCGACGCCGGACGCGCGCCGGGCCGAGCTCGAGGCCGTCGAGGGCGACATCGCGCTCTCCAAGGAGCGGATCGCCGAGCTCAAGGCGGAGATCGACGCCCTCGACAAGGACCGGGCGACGCTTGCCCAGTCGCTGATCGACACCAACAAGCGGGTCCAGGCCCTCGAGGAGCAGACCGACGCCACCGAGCGGCGGCTCGCGGCCCTGTCGGAGAATGAGGATACGCTGAAGGCCTCGCTGCTCGAGCGTCGCGAGGTGCTGATCGAGGTCCTGGCCGCGCTGCAGCGGATCGGGCACCGCCCGCCGCCGGCGATCCTGGTGCGTCCCGAGGATGCGCTGTCCTCGGTGCGGAGCGCGATCCTGCTGGGCGCCGTGGTGCCCGATCTCCGCGACGCTGCGAACCAGCTGGCCTCGGACCTTCGCCAGCTCGAGGCGCTACGCGCCGAGATCGTGGCGGAGCGCGACCGGCTCCGGGCCGACGCCACGGCCCTGGCGGAGGAGAGGACCCGGGTTCAGCTGCTCGTCGACCAGCGGCGGAAGGATCGCGAGCGGTCCGTCGCCGCGCTCGAGGACGAGGAGAAACGCACCGCGGACCTCGCCGCCCAGGCGACCAGCCTCAAGGATCTCATCACCCGGATGGAGGATGAGGTCGCCGCGTCGGCGCAGGCCAAGGCGGAGGCCGAGGCGGCCGCGG
>JAEVZM010000407.1 GCA_023392225.1 Pseudomonadota bacterium | reverse complement strand
CTCGAGCCGAAGGGCGGCTCGCCGACAGGCGCGCCGACCAGCGCCCCGGTGTTCAGCGGCGCCCTCGTCGCCACCGGCGAATAGCCTCTCGACAGCGCGAAGCATCGTGGGCCGACGGAAGTCGTCGGTGCACAAGGCACGAAAAAAACGGCCCGCCGGAGGGCGGGCCGTTTCCGTCTGCGGAGATGGGGAGGGGGGCGCGTCAGCCCATCTTGGGCAGAAGCACGGTATCGATCACGTGGATGACGCCGTTCGACTGGTTCACGTCGGCGATGGTGACCTCGGCGGTGTTGCCGGACTCGTCCATGACCCACAGCTTGCCGTCCTTCACCGCGAAGGTGAGCATGTCGCCCTCGACGGTCTTGGCCTCGTACTTGCCGCCGTTCTTCTCGACCTCGGCCATGATCTGCTCGGCCGACCACTTGCCCGGAACGACGTGGTAGGTGAGGACCTCGACGAGCTTGTCCTTGTTCTCGGGCTTCAGCAGCATCTCGACCGTGCCGGCCGGCAGCTTCTCGAAGGCGGCATTGACCGGCGCGAAGACGGTGAACGGACCCTCGCCCTGGAGCGTGTCCACGAGGCCGGCGGCCTTGACCGCGGCGACGAGCGTGGTGTGGTCCTTCGAGTTCACCGCGTTCTCGATGATGTTCTTGGACGGGTACATCGGGGCGCCACCGACCTCGACGGTCATCTCGGCGGCAACGACCGGCGCGACGCCCGCGACGGTACCGCCGGCGATGAGCGCGGCGACCGCGGTGGCCTGGAGCAGGGAACGAAACTTGGGCGACATGGCTACTCTCCTCTCGGGTTTGCTTCCGTGCTCCCGTTGATCGGGAGATGCCGCAAGCTACGGGGCGCCCACCCGGCTGGTTTCACGAGGCCGCGACATTTTCTCCAAGCGGCGTGCGAAGCGCCGCGGCCCGGTCTCCTGTCACGCACCTGATAAACGGACCCGGCAGAGAGCGGCGCCGCAATCGGGGGACGGGATGCCGCCACGCAATCGATGGGAAGAGGAGGCACGGCGGATTGTCCGTGCCGAGATGCAGAAGGGCCTGACGACCTATGGCGATCTGGTCGATCGCCTGGCGTGCCTCGGCGTCGTCGACAACGAGCGGAACGTCAGGAACAAGATCGCGAGCGGACGGTTCTCGGCGACGTTCCTGCTGCAGTGCCTGAAAGCCCTGGAGGTGGATATCGTCCGCCTCGACTGAGTGGGGCAATGGTGCGTGATCGTCGCAGCCCTCTCCCGAGCGCTCCCTGCGGCTCGCCCTCAGTCGGGGTCGCCATCGGCCAGCCGACGGAGCCGCTCGGGCGCCAGGATCGTGATGGCGCGGTAGCCCTGCTCGATCGCGGATTCGTCCACGAGCTTCCTGAGGGTCGCGAGCGTGTGCTTGCGCGAGGCGTTGGCGAGTTGGCCGAGTTGCGCCTGCGTCATCGGAATCGCGCGTCCCGATTGGCCGCCCGAGCTTCGCCAGAGCACCGCCGCCACCCGGCGCGCGGGGTCCTTGATCAGCAGGTCGGCGACCGCACTGAGCGCGAGATCTATGTTGAACATCGCAATCTGGCCGAAGGCCCGCATCACCTCCGTGTCGTTACCGACCAGGCGTTCCATGTCTCCGAGCGGCAGGTGGGCAAGAATGCAGGTCGTCACTGCTTCAAGGCCGATGCGCCGGGGGTTGCGGGTCAGGAAGCTGCCTTCGCCGAACCATGACCCGGGTTGGGCCAGATGCGCCACGTGCGGCCCCGATGCGCTCGGCGCGATGCTGACTGCGAGGGTGCCGCTCACCAGTCCATAAACCCCGCCGGGGGTATCGCCGACCGCATAGATCGTGGCGCCGGGCGCGAACAGCTCCAGTCGAATCCGCTCGATGATGCGGGTTCGCAAGGCCTCCGGCTGACTGGCGAGCCAGCCGCTCTGCAGGAGGGTTTGGAGGTGAGCCGGCCGGTTGGACAGAGGCATCGAGACTATTCCCATGGGGATAATTGCCGAATCCCGGGAATGTTAAGGATCAAAGGGCGCGTGAAAGCAACAACGGGAGGAGGCTCCGATGAATCGACTGCAATCGATGCTTGTCACGGCGGCGGCGACCCTTGTGGCGTGGTCGACACCCTCGCTGGCGCAGGATCCGCAACGCCCCAACATCCTCGTGATCTGGGGAGACGACGTCGGCTGGACCAACGTCTCTGCCTACGGCATGGGCGTGATGGGCTACACGACGCCGAACATCGACAGGATCGCACTCGAAGGCATCAAGTTCACCGATCACTACGCGCAGCCAAGCTGCACGGCCGGCCGGGCCGCCTTCATTACCGGCCAGTATCCGATCCGCTCCGGCATGACCACGGTCGGCCAGCCGGGGTCGGCGTTGGGCCTCCAGGCCGCATCGCCGTCGCTGGCCGAGGAGCTCAAGCGGGTCGGCTATCACACCGGCCAGTTCGGCAAGAACCACCTCGGTGACCGCAACGAGCACCTGCCGACGGTGCACGGCTTCGACGAGTTCTTCGGCAACCTCTATCACCTCAACACGCAGGAGGAAGCCGAGCAGCGGGACTACCAGCACTTCGGCGAGGCGTTCTCCGGCTCGCTCGAGGAATACGAGAAGCAGTTCGGGACGCGCGGCGTGCTGCACGCCTTCGCCACCGACATCGACGACGCGACCGTGGATCCCCGGTTCGGCAAGGTCGGCAAGCAGCGCATCACCGACACCGGCCCGCTCACCCAGGAGCGGATGAAGACCTTCGACGAGGGCGAGGTCATCCCGATGGCCGAGGCCTTCATGGCCAAGGCCAAGGACTCGGGCGAGCCGTTCTTCGTCTGGCTGAATACCAGCCGCATGCACCTCTACACCCGCCTCAACGACAAGTGGCGCTACGCCGCCGAGGACTATACCTCGGAGGCCGATCTCCACGGCTCCGGCATGCTCCAGCACGACCACGATATTGGCCTGGTGCTGAACTGGCTCGAGGAGCAGGGCCTCGCCGACAACACCATCGTCTGGTACTCGACCGACAACGGGCCGGAGCACGCCTCCTGGCCGCATGGCGCGACGACGCCGTTCCGCGGCGAGAAGATGACCACCTACGAGGGCGGCGTGCGGGTCGTCTCGATGGTGCGCTGGCCGGGCGTGCTGCCCGCCGGCAAGACGCTCAACGGCATCCAGGCGCACCAGGACATGTTCACGACGCTGGCAGCCGCCGCCGGCATCGCGGACGTCAACGCCGAGGTGATGGCGGAGAAGAAGCAGTACATCGACGGGGTCGACAACCTCGCCTACTGGAAGGGCGAGCAGGACCATTCCAGCCGCGACAGCATCCTCTACTACTACGAGAGCCAGCTCACCGCGATCCGGATGGGGCCGTGGAAGTTCCACTTCGCCACCAAGGAGGACTACTACGCCAACGTGATCCCGCGCACGGTGCCGCTGGTCTTCAACATCCGGATGGACCCCTACGAGAGCTATGACACGACGGACTCCTACGGCCACCTGATGCAGAAGGTGTCGTGGCTGATCCAGCCGATGAACGTTCTCATCCAGCAGCATCTCCAGACCCTGGCCGACTACCCGCCGGTCCAGGGCGGCGCCTCGTTCGACATGTCAAACCTCGTCCAGGACTTCCTGGCAAAGGCGATGCAGTAGCGCGGGCGGAGGCGGGCGTCGCACGGCGCCCGCCGCACACCGCAGCGACGGACCGCGCCGTGGCGCGGTTCGTCACCCGGGCTTCATGTTGGCGTGCTCTTGGACGGCCGCAACGAATCCGGGGAGTCCGTCCGTGAGCACCGAGACCGCCGCAAGCCACCTCCATTTCGATTGCGCGCTGCTACCCGACGGCCGGACCGCGGCCGTCGATATCGAGGTGGTGGACGGCCTGATCGCGAGCCTCGTCGAGGGCGAGCCACGCGACCCATCCGGCCTCGTCGCGATGCCCGGCATGGTCGACCTTCATGGCGACGCGATCGAGCACCCGCTGATGCCCCGCCCCGGGGTCGGCATGCCGGTCGACGTCGCGCTCTACGACACCGACCGGCGGCTTGCCGGCAACGGAATCACCACGGCGCTCCACGGCCTCACATGCTCGTGGGAGCCGGGGCTGCGGAGCGTCGCCACCATCGACGCCGTACTCGACGGCCTCGAGCGGCTCGGCGACGGCCTCTGGGTGGACCATCGCATCCATCTCCGGTTCGAGTCGCACGCCCTCGACGCGGTCGAGGATGCGCGGCGCTGGCTGGCGGACGGCCGGGTCGACCTCGTCAGCATCAACCGCCACTTTCAGGGGCTCTTCGACAAGATCGCCGACTCCGGCGAGGCGACGCCCCTCGCCAAGCGCTCCGGCCTCGACATCGACGACTATCGCGCGCTGATGGCTGCGACCAGCGCCCGCGAGGCCGAGGTCGAGGCGGTGGTCGCCGCGGTGTTCGCCGCCGCGGCCGAGCATGGCGTTGCCCGCGCCTCCCATGATGACCGCACCGTGGCCGAGCGGGAGGCCCATCGCGCCTACGGCGCGGCCATCGTCGACTTTCCGCTCGGCCTGCCGGCGGCCGAGG
>JAEVZM010000402.1 GCA_023392225.1 Pseudomonadota bacterium | reverse complement strand
CCTTGATGCCCACGACCAGATCGGCGGCGCAGGCGGGTTCGGCGGTGGCGGCGGCGGTGCCGTGTACGCCGGCAGCGGCGGCAGCTACGGCGGATCCGGCGGTGCCGGTGTCTACGCGGATGGTGGCGGCGGGGCGGGGCTCGGCGGTGCCGTGTTCGTCCGCGACGGCGGCACACTGGTCATCCAGAACGGCAGCTTCACCGGCGCGTTCGGCGTGACCGCCGGTGTCGGCGGCAACAACGGCGGCGGGGCCACGGACGGCACGGCACTCGGCAACGTCATGTTCCTCCATGGCACCGCCTCGACCACCTTCCTGGTCGATGCCGGCAACACGCTCACGATCGGTGACGGGAGCAATGCCGGCGCGGGCAGCATCGCCGGCGACGCGGGCCTCACCAAGTCCGGCGCCGGCACGCTGATCCTCGCCGGGAGCAACGGCTATACGGGCGCGACGACGGTCGACGGCGGCACGCTCCGGATCGACGGCGCGACCACCGGCTCCGCGATCAGCGTCAATGCCGGCGGAACGCTCGGCGGCAACGGCGCCGCCGGAGGGGTGGCGATCGGCGCGGGCGGTACGCTCGCGCCCGGCGCCAGCGCCGGCATTCTGTCGATCGCCTCCCTGGCGTTCTCGGCCGGGGCGCGCTTCGCGGTCGAGATCGGCGGGAGCGATTCGGGCACGGGCGGCTACGATCAGGCCCGGGTCGACGGCGCGGTGGACCTCGGCGGGGCGAGCCTCGAGGCAACGCTGATCGCGGGGTTCGCGCCGTCCGCCGGCGACAGCTTCATCATCGTCGCCAACGACGGCAGCGACCCGGTCTCCGGCACCTTCGCCGGGCTCGCCGAGGGTGCGGTCGTCTCCGTCGGCGGCACCAGGATGATCGTCAGCTACGAGGGCGGCGACGGCAATGACGTCACGCTGCAGGCGGGTGTCGTCATCGTCGGCACGAAGGAGGCTGACCTGGTCGACGCGAAGCACACCGTATCCGGCCAGCCGCTGCCGACCGCGGCCGGCGACCTGATCCGGGGCAAGGGCGGGGCGGACAGCCTCAGCGGGCTTGCCGGAGACGATCAGGTGAAGGGGAACGGCGGCGCCGACACGCTCAAGGGCGGCAACGGCGCCGACATCCTCAAGGGCGGCAAGGGGCAGGACCTGCTCAAGGGCGGCAATGGCGACGACTGGCTCGACGGACAGGAGAAGAGCGACACGCTGACCGGCGGCGGCGGCGACGACTGCTTCGTGTTCTCGACCAAGCCCGGCAGCGGCAACGTCGACCAGATCACCGACTTCGGCAACGGGAAGGACCTGATCTACCTCGACGACGCGATCTTCAAGGGGCTGGGCGATCCGGGTGCGCTGGATGCGAAGCACTTCACCAAGGGCATCATGGCGGAGGGCGGCAAGAGCCAGCTCATCTACGCCAAGGTGGTGGGCAAGATCTGGTACGCCAAGCACGGCGACGAGGGCGGCCGGGTGCTCTTCGCCAAGGTCGACAAGGGCACCGACCTCCACGCCCACGACTTCATGCTGTTCTGAGAACGGGCGTTCACCCCGGCGGCTCGGGCTCAGCCCGTAGCGGCGGAGGCGCCGAAGTCGGGGATGGCGGGGTTGGCGACGTTGCCGTCATAGCCGAAGCCGCCGATCGCCGAAGTGAGGTGCGGGGCGCTCTGGAAGAGGCTCCAGCTTCCGTCGGCGAGGGCGGCACGGGTGCCCGACCAGGTCGTGTCCCACGCAAGCCAGACGTGGTCGGCGAGGCCGTCCCGCAGCAGCCGGGTGCCGATGAGGCCGGATCCGTAGACGCCGACGGCGAAGCGACCATCGAGCGCGGTGCGGATGCGGTCGAAGTGGGCGCCGATCCGGGATAGCGCGGCATCGTCCGCAAAGTCCCAGTCGACGGCGAAGTAGATCGCCGAGCCATGCGGCTGGCCGAGCCCCTCGGCGAGGGCGAGGGCCCGGGCGGCGTCGCGCGCCCCGTTCTCCGCATCGAAATCCTCGATCGCGCCACCGGCACCGCCGCGCTGCTGGAAGACGACGGCAACGGCGAGGCCGGCCCGGTGCAGGGCGTCGCGCTCGGGGCGTGTCAGGCACTTCGAGGGCAGGGCGGTGCTGTTGCGGTGGTTGTAGTAGCGGATGACGGTCTCGACGCCAGCGGCCGCGAGGCGATCCGCAACGGCGCCGACATCGGAGGCCACGTCGATGATCGCGTGCATCGCTATGCTCCTCGGGACCCGCGGCAACGACGCCTGGCTGCGGGACGACGTGGCCTGCCGAAAGGCACGACCGCACGCCGTGTCCGCTCCAGGCGACGGGGTGTCGATCCGGTCCCGACGCCCGGCGCTAGACGACGAAGATGTTGTCGTAGGTGAGTGCCGTCCCCGGAGCAACCTTCGCGAACGTGACGGCCTCCTCCGCACCGCTGCCGTCGCGGTCGTAGGACAGGCGGCCGGTCGTGGCGTCGTAGAGAATGCGGTCGTCCGCATCGAGCGGCGTCGTGCCGTCATTGAAGGCGGTCGGTGCAAGCGTCCCGCGTGGCAGCCCGCCAAAGGTGGGGTGGGCGAGCAGGATGCTGTCCTCGGCCGGGTCGAAGTCCTTCAGCACGTCGACGGCGCCGACGTGGTCGAACAGGAACGAGTCCTGGCCGTCGTCGCCCCAGAGCTTGTCCTTGCCAGAGCCGCCGATCAGCGTGTCGTCGCCGTTGCCGCCGTGCAGCTTGTCGTTGCCCTTGCCACCGAAGATCGTGTCGTCGCCGCCCTTGGCGAAGACCTTGTCGTTGCCCTTCCTCGCCAGCACCAGCTCGGCGGACCCGGACACGCCGTCCGACGTCGAGGAGATGGTGTCGTTGCCGTTGGTGCCCTTGGCGATGTCCGGCCTCGCGGTGTCGAAGGTCAGCTCGTCGAGGATGAGGTAGTCGCCGGTGAAGACGACCTTGGCGATCGGCACCTTGCTGGTGACCGAAAGCACGTTGGTGCCCCAGTCTTCGACGTCGACGCCCGAGATGCGGGCGCCGGAGATGAGGTTGCCCTTCGCGTCGTAGGCCGCGACCCCAATCCGCCCGGAGAGGTTGGCCTCGATCGAGGTGACGACGGCACTGACCGTATAGGCCTTCTGGTCGAAGCCGAAGCTCAGCGTGCCGTTTTCGGATATGTCGCGGCCGATATAGGCCGAGCCATCGGGCACGTCGTCGGCGCTCTCGACGTCGCCCCGCGAACCGAGGCCCCACTCCGGTCCGCCCGGCCGATCGAAGTCGCCGACCAGCACCTCGTCGGTGCCGTTACCGTCGTTCGGGACGGGATCGAGCAGGCGAATGCCTGACGCGAACGTGAACTGGGTCAGGTAGCCGGGCTGCAGAAATCCGTCGCTCCCGTACGCGGTCGACAGCGGGGAGTTCGGCGTTAACGCGATATTCTCGAAGCTCTCGGTGATCAGGGCCATGCGTGTCTCCACTCCCCCGAAAGCGACCCGACCCCTTTCTTACCGCGTGAAAATCGACCTGGCTGTGAGCCCGGACACAGCCACCCGTGCCGGAGCGGCGTCCTAGCAGCCTTCGCCGAAATAGCCGGCGACCAGCGCGGCGATGGCATCGATCGCGGCGGCGGCGTCCGGGCCCTCGGCGGTGACGTGGATCACCGAGCCGGGGGCGGCGGCAAGCATCATCAGCCCCATGATCGAGGTGCCGTCGACGGTGCTGCCGTCCTTGGTCACCATCACCTCGGCGTCGAACTGCTCGGCGGTCTGGACGAAGCGGGCCGAGGCGCGGGCGTGCAGGCCGCGCTTGTTGACGATGGTCAGGTCACGGGCGAGCTGCCCGCTGCGGGGCGCCTCGGTGATCATTTGCCGTGGAGCACCTGGCTGGCGACGTTGATGTACTTGCGGCCGGCTTCCTGCGCGGCGGTGATCGCCTCGGCCAGAGGCTTCTCGGTGCGGACCCGGGCGAGCTTGATCAGCATCGGCAGGTTGACCCCGGCGATGACCTCGACCTTGTCGGCCTCCATCACCGAGATGGCGAGGTTCGAGGGCGTGCCGCCGAACATGTCGGTGAGGAGAATCACGCCCGAGCCGTCATCAACGCGGGTCACGGCATCGATGATGTCCTGCCGGCGCCGCTCGGCGTCGTCCTCCGGGCCGATCGAGATGGTCTCGACCTGGGCCTGGGGACCCACGACGTGCTCCAGCGCCGCACGGAACTCCATGGCAAGCTTGCCATGGGTCACCAGAACAAGTCCGATCATATCGACCTGTTAATTCCCGAGCCGGGTCCTTCAAGCGTTGGTCTCGGAAGGCCGCGATGTGCCTCCCGCCGGCCGATCCGTGCCGGGCCGGCAATCTTGACCAATCGATTCCGCAACGCAAGAGGCTTCGGTGGAAAGCGCGCCGTCAGGCGCCGTCGTCCTCGGGGAAATGGCGGAGGGAGAAGCGCACCCGGGCCGGGCCGTCGACCGCGCCGATCGGCAGGAGGAGCCGTCGCAGCGCGTGGCCGAGGAGGACGGTCGTCCGCTCCCGCGGCTCGGGAAAGCGCGGGCAGCGCTCGGCCGGCAGCAGGTCGACGACCAGGGCGATGCTGCACGGCGAAACGTAGGGCACGGCGACGATGCCGAGGCCGCGCACCTCGAGCCGGCCGGCGATGGTCTCGGGCGGCGAGGCCTCCAACCGCCCGTCGACGGCGGCGAGGAGGACGCGGTCGTCGGCGACGAGGAAGCTCGTGTCGGGGTCGCGGTCGATGAGGCCGAGCACCAGCGACGACTTGCCGCTGCCGGGCGCGCCGCGGACCAGCACGCCGCGATCGCCCACCGCCACGGCGGAGGCGTGGATGGTGCCGATGCCGCTCATGCCGCCGGCAGCCGGACGACGAAGCGCGCCCCCAGCACCTCGGGCGGCTCGCCCGGGTTGGCGCCGGCGCGGGTGCGGTTCTCGGCGAGGATGGTGCCGCGATGGGCGTCGATGATCTGCTTGGAGATCGAGAGGCCGAGCCCCGAGTTCTGGCCGAAGGATTCGCCGTCCGGACGGTCGGTGTAGAAGCGCTCGAAAATGCGCTCGAACTGGTCGGCGCGGATGCCGGGCCCGTCATCCTCGACCATGACCTCGACGCCGCCGGCCTTGAGCGGGCGGAGCCGGACGCGGACCAGCCCGCCCGGCCGGCAGAACGAGCGGGCATTGTCGATGAGGTTGTTGAACACCTGGCCGAGGCGGATGTCGTGGCCGGTGACGAAGTAGTCCTCGGGATCGGCGCGGGCGATGTCGAGCTGGAAGCGTGGGCCTTCCGCCGGGGTGGTGTCGCGCATCATCGCCACCACCGTCTCGAGCACGATGCGGATATTGACCGGCGCCGCGTCCTGGCGGGCGAGCTCGGCATCGAGGCGCGAGGCGTTGGAGATGTCGCTGATCAGCCGGTCGAGGCGGCGCACGTCGTGCTGGATGATCGCGGCGAGCCGCGCCTTGGCCTCGTCGGTGCGGGCGAGCGGCAGCGTCTCGACGGCGCTCCTGAGCGAGGTGAGCGGGTTCTTCAGCTCGTGCGCGACGTCGGCGGCGAAGCTCTCGATCGCCTCGATGCGGTTGTAGAGCGAGCTGGTCATGTCGCGGACCGCCTGGCTGAGATGGCCGATCTCGTCGCCGCGGTGGCTGTAGTCGGGGATCTCGGGGCGCGATTTCATGCCGCCGTGGCGGACCCGGTCGGCGGCGTCGGCGAGACGGCGGAGCGGGGCGGCGATGGTGCCGGCGAGGAGGATCGAGAGGAGGATGGTCACCGACGCCGCGACGACGAAGACGCGGACGATGGCGAGCCGCTCGGCATGGACGATGGCGTCGATGTCGCCGGCCTCGGTGGAGAGGAGGAGCGAGCCGTAGACGGTGCCGTAGCGCTGGATCGGCACGGCGACGGAGACGATCAGCTCGCCGCGCTCGGTGACCCGGACG
>JAEVZM010000365.1 GCA_023392225.1 Pseudomonadota bacterium | reverse complement strand
CATCGTAGCCGAGCACGCGGAGCGCCTCGGGCACGGCGCGGTTGATGATCTTGAAGTAGCCGCCGCCGGCCAGCTTCTTAAACTTCACCAGCGCGAAGTCGGGCTCGATGCCGGTGGTGTCGCAATCCATGATCAGGCCGATCGTGCCGGTCGGCGCGATCACGGAAGCCTGGGCATTCCGGAAGCCGTGGATCTCGCCGAGCGCCACGGCCCGGTTCCAGGCGGTGCGGGCATGCTCGACCAGCTCCTGGTCGGGGCAGGAGCCCGCATCGAGCGGCACCGGCGCGATGTTGAGCCCGTCATAGCCGTCGGTGCTGCCATAGGCGGCCCGGCGGTGGTTGCGGATCACCCGCAGCATGTCCTTGCGGTTCTTGGCAAAGCCGGGGAAGGGCCCGAGCTCGCCGGCCATCTCGGCCGAGGTCGCATAGGAGACGCCGGTCATCAGCGCGGTGATGGCGCCGGCCAGCGCCCGGCCTTCCTTCGAGTCGTAGGGGATGCCGGAGGACATGAGGAGCCCGCCGATATTGGCGTAGCCGAGGCCGAGGGTGCGGTACTCGTAGGAGAGCTCGGCGATGCGGCGCGACGGGAACTGGGCCATCAGCACCGAGATCTCGAGCACCACGGTCCAGAGGCGCACGGCATGCTCGAACGATTCGATGTCGAAGTCCGAGGCGCCGCCCTCGGCATCCTTCTTGACGAACTGGAGGAGGTTCAGCGAGGCGAGGTTGCAGGCCGTGTCGTCGAGGAACATGTACTCCGAGCACGGGTTCGACGCCCGGATCGCGCCCGAGGCGGCGCAGGTGTGCCAGTCGTTGACCGTGGTGTGGAACTGGATGCCGGGATCGGCCGACGCCCAGGCGGCCTCGCCGATCTTCTCCCACAGCTCGCGGGCCGGCAGGGTCTTGGTCACCTTGTCGACCGTGCGGGCCCGAAGGTCCCACGGCGCATCGGCCTCGACGGCGCGGAGGAACTCGTCGGTGACGCGGACCGAGTTGTTCGAGTTCTGGCCCGAGACGGTGCGGTAGGCTTCCGAATCCCAGTCGGTGTCGTAGATCGGGAAGTCGATGTCGGTGTAGCCCTGGCGCGCGAACTGGATGACGCGGCGGATGTAGTTCTCCGACACCTGCGCCTTCTTGGCGGCGCGGACCTCGCGCTTCAGCGCCGGGTTCTTGGCGACGTCGAAGCAGGCGTCACCATCGCTGGCGCAGTTGACGCAGGCCTTCATGATCGCCTTGAGGTGGGTCGAGATGGTCTTGGAGCCGGTGACCAGCGCCGCGACCTTCTGCTCCTCCTTCACCTTCCAGTCGATATAGGCCTCGATGTCCGGGTGGTCGACGTCGACCACCACCATCTTGGCGGCGCGGCGCGTGGTGCCGCCCGACTTGATGGCGCCGGCGGCGCGGTCGCCGATCTTGAGGAAGGACATGAGGCCCGAGGAGCGGCCGCCGCCCGACAGGCGCTCGCCCTCGCCGCGGAGCGCCGAGAAGTTAGTGCCGGTGCCGGAGCCGTACTTGAAGAGGCGCGCCTCGCGGACCCACAGGTCCATGATGCCGCCCTCGTTGACGAGGTCGTCGCCGATGCCCTGGATGAAGCAGGCATGGGGCTGCGGGTGCTCGTAGGCGGTGGCCGAGGCGGTGAGCTGGCCGGTCTTGTAGTCGACGTAGAAGTGGCCCTGGCTCGGCCCGTCGATGCCATAGGCCCAGTGGAGGCCGGTGTTGAACCACTGCGGCGAGTTCGGCGCCGCCTTCTGGGTGGCGAGCATGAAGCGCATCTCGTCGAAGAAGGCCTCAGCGTCCTCCTCGCGGTCGAAATAGCCGCCCTTCCAGCCCCAGTAGGTCCAGGTGCCGGCGAGGCGGTCGAAGACCTGGCGCGAATCGCGCTCCGAGCCGGACCGCTCGTCGGCGGAGAGGTCGGCGAGCGCCTTGTCGTCGGCCACCGAGCGCCACAGGAACGAGGGAACGTCGTTCTCCTCGACGCGCTTCAGGCGGGACGGCACCCCGGCCTTGCGGAAGTACATCTGGGCGAGCACGTCGCTCGCCACCTGGCTCCAGGCGGCGGGCACGACGATGTCGTCGAGCTTGAAGACCACGGACCCGTCGGGGTTCCGGATCTCGCTCCGCGTGGTGCGGAATTCGACGTCCGCATACGCGCTCTCGCCAGCCCTGGTGTATCGCCGCTCAATCCGCATCTTGTCCCCACTTCTCATAGCGCTGTCACGCGCCCGTCATCCTCGCGCGCGACCATCTCCGACGAGACTCGGCGCTCCTGAACTCAGCTCGTACGCATCCCTAAGGAAAGTCCCGGTTGTCCCGGATGTTGTATCTCTCGGACAACCAAGAACACCATATATAGTGTTACCGAGTTGTTAATGTCACCCCATTTCTGGAGCGCGGCGTGCCCATTCTTGGTGCAGAAGGGCGCTCAATTCCGCCTCGTCCGGACACGCGAAACCGCGCCCCGGAAGGGCACTTTCGTTACGCATCACCTGATGGAAAAAACCCGGAGGTCCGAGCCCCGCGGCGCGCCACGAACCCAGCGCTCGAAGGACGCTAGTCCGAGTCGCGGGGAGGGGTCAACGAGGGATCGACTGCCAATTTTGCCGAGCCGGCAAAAAGCTAGGAATCCGGGGATTACCGAAGAAAAATGCCGCTCGGCTATTCCGTTATGACCGCACCGCGTGGTTCCGGCATCGGCGCGTAGCCGAGCGCCCGGACGTCGAGCTCCATGGCCGGATCGGCGGGGGCGAAGGCATCGAGGAATCGCAGCGCCAGCGCCCGGTCGAAGACCGGCTCGGCGGTGGCGACGGCGACCGCGCCGCCCGAATCACCGAACACCGGCGGACGCGGGCGGGGAAGAGGAATGTCGACCGAGGCCAGCGTCATCGAGGCGTCCCCGGCATCGCCGTCGGAATCGGAGAAGCGCGCCGAGGCCTCGCGCTGAACGGCGATCGGCCGGGCCGCGGCGTCGCCGTCGCCCTCGCCGTACTGGACACGTGCGACCAGCGTCTTTCCCGAGCCCTGGACCGGCTTCGATTCGTTGGGTGAGGGCGTCGCTGCGGCCGTCGTGGTCGGCTTCTGGGGCGGCTTGGCGCGGGCGGCGTCGTTGGCCACGGCCTCGGCGGTGAGGACGCGCGGCGAGGGATCGGCGCAGCCGGCATCGAGACTGGCATTGCCGTCGACCACCGAGACGCGGACCTTGGCGGTCCCGGCGCGGATCATGTCGAGCTTCTCCGCCGCGGCCCGGGTCACGTCGATGACCCTGCCGC
>JAEVZM010000122.1 GCA_023392225.1 Pseudomonadota bacterium | reverse complement strand
CCGCGGCCGCCTGCCCGCGGGCGCGACCGGCCCAACGAGCCGGCGGATCGACGGCGAGACCGGGTCCGGCGTCACGCGACGCTACCGGATCTCGCCGATGATCCCGGGCAGGTTCGCCCTGCTGCCGCAGGACGTCGTCGTCACCTACGCCGATCCCGAGACCAGCAAGCCGGTCGAGGCGGTCCTCCGCACCGGGCCGATCACCTTCAGCGGCATCATTCCGGCGGGCGCCGAGGGGCTCGACCCGTTCATCGCCGCGGACCGGCTCGCGCTGACCGAGACGCTCGACGGCAATCCCGCCGCAATGAAGCCGGGCGACAGCGTCGTGCGGACCGTCACGGCGACCATCGAAGGCGTCTCCCCGATGTTCCTCCCAAGGCTCCTGCCCGAGGTGGCCATCGACGGGATCGCCGCCTATCCGGCCGAGCCTACGGTGGCCGAGCGCGACAATCGCGGCGAGATCGGCGGCAGCCGGACCGAGCAGGTGACGCTCGTCGCGGAGGGCGGCGGCAGCGGCGACGTGCCGCCGGTGACGCTCGACTGGTACAACCTCCGCACCGGCACGATCGAAAGGGCGGCCGTCGAAGGCTTCGCGGTGACGGTGGACGGCCCGCCGCTCAAGAGCAGCGAGCCGCGCGACTGGCGCGCGATCCTGACCGTCGCCGGGGCCGGCCTTGTCGCCCTCGTCCTCCTCGCCTGGCTCGTCCGGCGCGTGACGCCGCCGGCCCTCCGCTTCGTGCGGGAGCGATGGACGACCTGGCTCGCGTCCGAGGTGCGGGCCTACGCCGCCCTCCGTCGCACGATCCGCCGCCGCGACTATACGGGCCTCCATCCGGCGCTCGATAGCTGGGCGGCGAAGGTGGCGCCACCCGATCCCAGGAAGGACCCGCGGCTGGTGGAGGCCCTGACCCGACTCGGCGCCGGCCGCTACGGCAACGGCAGGGCTGGAGCGCCGAGCGATGCCTGGCGCGCGCTCGGCCAGGCCGTGGCGGATGCCCGCCATGCGCGCCGCGCGACCACCGCCGGCGGCGATGCGCTGCCTCCGCTCAATCCGGGCACGGAGCCCGTGCCGCGCCCCTGACGGGGATCGCAAAGGCTGCGGGAGAGCTTGCGCAGTCCGGCGGTTGAAGCCGCTCGGAACCGTGACATCTCCGGGGCGCGCCGGACGGCAAGCCCCGGAGACAGGCCGCCTACTCGTTGAGCGACTTGGCCGAGGCGGCGTTCCGGGCAAGCTTCACAAACTCGGCACGGAGGCCGAACGCGTCGTCACCCTTGGCACCCTTCGCCAGCGCGACGATCTCGTCCCAGCCGAAATCGGCACCGAGCCAAGGGTCGCCGCGGAGCTTCTGGCCATAGGCGGCGACGGCCAGCGCGAAGCGGGTCGATTCGGGCGCCTCGGCGAGGGCCGCCGCACGGTCGGCTTCAGTCACCGGCCGCTCGATCAGGTGCGAGGTGCCCTCGCCCGGCAGCTTGTAGCGGACCTTGACGAAGGCGATCTCGTCGCCCGCGTCACCGCCCGTGCCGGTGCTGACCTTCTGGTAGCGGAGCGGGTCGGCCGACAGCGGCCCGCCGACCGGCGTGATCTCGTAGAGCGCGGTCACCGAAGCGCCCGAGCCGACCTCGCCGGCGTCGACCTGGTCGTTGTTGAAGTCCTCGCGGTTGAGCAGCCGGGTCTCGTAGCCGATCAGCCGGTACTCGGCGACGCGGTCGGGATTGAACTCGACCTGGATCTTGACGTCGTCGGCGATCGGGAAGAGCGAGCCGGAAAAGTCGTCGCGGAACAGCTTGTTGGCTTCGTCGAACGTGTCGATATAGGCCGCGGTGCCGTTGCCCGACTGGGCCAGCGTCTGCATCATCAGGTCGTTGTAGTTGTCGCCGCCGAAGCCATAGACCGAGAGATAGACGCCGGTCTTCCGCTTCTCGGCGACGAAGTCCTCGAGCATCTCCTCGCTGGCGATGCCGACATTGAAGTCGCCGTCGGTCATCAGGATGACGCGGTTGACGCCCTTGTCGTCGAAGCCCTGCTCGGCCATGGCGTAGGCCAGCGCCAGCCCCTCGCCGCCCGCCGTCGAGCCGCCGGCCGACATCGCGTCCACGGCGCAGCGGATCTTGAGCTTCTCATCGCCGCCGGTCGGCTTCAGCACGGCGCCGGCGGCGCCGCCATAGACCGCGATCGCGACCGTATCTTCCGGCCGGAGCAGGTCGATCAGCACAATCAGCGCCTTCTTGACCAGCGGCAGCTTGTTGGGGTCGTTCATCGAGCCTGAGACGTCCATCAGGAAGACGAGGTTGAGCGGCGGCTGCTCGGTGGGGGCGATGTCGTAGCCCTGCAGGCCGATATGGATGATCTCCTTGCCCGGTGCCCACGGCGATGGCGCCAGCGTCGCATGCACCGCGAAGGGCACGCTCGGATCGGTGGGCAGCGCGTAGCCGTAGTCGAAATAGTTGACCAGCTCCTCGACCCGCACCGCGTCGCGCGGCGGCAGGAGGCCGTCCTTGAGGAAGCGCCGGACGTTGGCATAGGAGGCGGTGTCGACGTCGATCGAGAAGGTCGAGACCGGATCGTCCGCCACCTGCTTGACCGGGTTCGGCGTCGCGTCCGGGTACTTCTCGGTGTTCACCGTCTGCTGGTAGGTGTCGCCCTGGGCGATCTCGGCGGTGACCGTCGGCGGCGGCGCGCCGGTCGGGGCCATCGGCGAAGGCGCCATCACCGCGGCGTCGGGCGAGGCAACGCCAATGGCCGACTTCGGCATGATGCCGCCGGAGCGGCTGCGGCTGCCGCCGCCCTCTTCGTCGTCGTCGCGCAGGCCGAAGCCGAGCTCGGCGCAGACCCGCGCGTTCGGGATGCCGTCGACCATGTCGCGGTTGGCGGCCCACACCGGCAGACCGCCGAGCGCAGTCGCCGACAACAGCACCGAGGCGGCGCACACCGATTTCACGGGTACCGAAAGATTGCTGATCATCGCCACTGGATCTCCATCAGCGTCCCCCGCCTGATGGGAAGGCTCTCACGCCATTTGGCGGGCTTTTGGGCCGGATCGCGGCGCAATCATGGAGAGCCGTTCATGTTGCCGCACCGCCACGGCGCGCGTTCTACGGCGCGGCGAGCGGCGTGAAGGCCCGGCTGTAGATCGCCGTCAGGAAGGCGCGGAACGCCGCCCCGGGGCTTACCGGAGCGCCGGTGTCGTCCCTGGTCGGCGCGCGGATGGCGATGATCGCCACCGCCCCGCCGACGGTCTGGGCGAAGGCGGCGACCGCCTGCCGTTCCCGGTCACCGGCCTCGATCGAGGCGATGAAGGTGGCGAAGGTGGCACCGGCGACGTCGTTGCGCTCGACGACACGATGCTCGACCCGCCCGTGAATCTGGTCGACCAGCGGCGCGCCGTCGCTTCCCGGCACCCACGTCGCCAGTCGCTCGGCGACCACGATCGCCGCCGCCTCGGCCGACTCGCGATCCGGATAGGGCAGCGCGATCACCGCGAGCTGGTCGTCGCCGTCCTGCATGTCGGCGATGAAGGCGAGCGGATAGAGCGGCAGCCGCGGCCCCGGCTCGACCGGGGCAATGGCCTTCCGGATCGCCTCGGCGGTCGGTGCCTGCAGGAACTCCGAGAGGATGCCGCCCGGGTCCTCAGCGGCCCCCACGTCGCGCAGCATGAAGGCATTGGCCTGAAGCAGCCTCGCCTCGCTCCCGGTACCGACCGCCTCGATCAGCGAGCGCGACAGCGATGCCGCCGGCGACGGCGGGGCAGTCCCCGCCTCGGTCGCCGCGACGGCCTCGATCGCCGGCCAGTTCGCCGCATGGACGACGATGCCATCGCCGACCGCAACCCGGCTCGCCCGCGGGATCGCGCCGATCAGGAAGTCGCCCTCGGCAAGATCGTCTTTCTGGGCAACCGCCAGCTTGTTGTCCTCGAGCCGGTGCCAGACGTCGAAGCCGCCGACCTTGCGCTCGTCGAACCCGCGCGCGGCCAGCGCCTTGCCGACCGCAGCCGCGTCGGGGAAGCCGGGACCGCCGGAAAGGACGGTCACCAGGCTCGGCGGCTGCCAGAAGGTCATGGCGGCGTCGATCTGGAACCAGTCGATCCCCAGCGCCTCGATCGCCCCGACCTGGCGGCGGCCGATGCCCGCCGGATAGGTCACCACGTCGGGCGGGCCGGCGCTCACCCGCGCCATGGCGTCGATCCAGGCCTTGCGGTCGACATCGGCGAGGGCCAGGTAGGCCGCTTCGGACTCTGGCGGCGCGACGGCCGCCGCGGCGGCGATGCCGTCGAGATCGACGAAGGCGAACACCGGGGCGCTATGCGTGCTCTCGGCGCTGTCGGGAACCAGGGACAGGAGGCCGGCGAGACCGGGCGTCTCGTCGGCGAGGGCACCACCGCCGGCCAATGCCAGCGCCACGACGAGTGCCCCGATGCGCCTGCGCATGCCCCCTCCTCCCCGCGAACCCCGGCCGCGGATCGCCGCGACCGGCGATCCAGCCAAGCCTACACCAAGCGGCTCTGTTCGACAGCGGCCGCGATGAAGGCCGCAAACAGAGGATGCGGCGCGAATGGACGCGACTTCAGCTCGGGATGGTACTGGACGCCGATGAACCAGGGGTGGTCGACGAGCTCCATCGTCTCCGGCAGGAGCCCATCGGGCGAGAGCCCGGCGAAACGCACGCCGTGCTTCTCGAGGATCTCGCGGTAGTTGATGTTGATCTCGTAGCGGTGGCGATGGCGCTCGGTGATCTCGGTCGTGCCGTAGACGCTGGCGATCCGGCTGCCGGCGACCAGCATCGCCGGATAGGCGCCGAGCCGCATGGTGCCGCCGAGGTCGTCGCCCTCCGTCCGGCGCTCGAGCTGGTTGCCGCGCACCCACTCGGTCATCAGGCCAACGATCGGCTCCGACGGCTCGCCGAGCTCGGAGGAGCCCGCCTCCGCCAGCCCGGCAAGGTTCCGAGCGGCCTCGATGGTCGCCAGCTGCATGCCGAAGCAGATGCCGAGGAACGGCACCTTGCGCTGCCGGGCGAAGCCGGCGGCATTGATCATGCCCTCGGAGCCGCGCTTGCCGAAGCCGCCCGGCACCAGCACGCCATCGACATCCTCGAGGCGCCCGGCGAGCTCGCCGGTCTCCAGCGTCTCGGCCTCGATCCAGTCGAGATTGACCTTCACGCGGTTTGCCATCCCGCCATGGTGGAGCGCCTCGATCAGAGACTTGTAGGCGTCCTTGAGGCCCGTGTACTTGCCGACGATGGCGATGGTGACCTCGCCCTCGCGGCCAGTGATGGCGTTGTTGATCTCGTGCCAGCGGCTGAGGTCGGGCATCGGCGCATCGGCGATGCCGAAGGCGGCCAGCACCTCCTCGTCGAGGCCTTCCTGGTGGTAGGCGATCGGGACGTTGTAGATGTTGGCGACGTCGAGTGCCTGGATCACGGCCGAGGGGCGGACGTTGCAGAACAGCGAGAGCTTCCGCCGCTCCTCGCTCGGGATCGGCCGATCGGCGCGGACGAGCAGGATGTCGGGCTGGATGCCGATCTGGCGGAGCGCGCTCACCGAGTGCTGCGTCGGTTTGGTTTTCAGCTCCCCCGCCGAGGGGATGTAGGGCATCAGCGTGAGGTGGATGTAGATCGCGTGGCCGCGCGGCAGGTCGTTGCCGAGCTGGCGGATCGCCTCGAAGAACGGCAGGCCCTCGATGTCGCCGACGGTGCCGCCGATCTCGCACAGCACGAAGTCGACGTCCTCGTTGCCGTCGAGGATGAACTGCTTGATCGCGTCGGTGACGTGCGGGATCACCTGCACGGTGGCGCCGAGATAGTCCCCGTGCCGCTCCTTGGCGATGATGTCCTGGTAGATGCGCCCGGTGGTGATGTTGTCCATCCGGGTCGCGGCCCGGCCGGTGAAGCGCTCGTAGTGGCCGAGATCGAGATCGGTCTCGGCCCCGTCGTCGGTGACGAAGCACTCGCCGTGCTGATAGGGACTCATCGTCCCCGGGTCGACGTTGAGATAGGGATCGAGCTTGCGCAGCCGCACCCTGTAGCCGCGAGCCTGAAGCAGGGCCGCGAGCGCCGCCGAAGCGATGCCTTTGCCGAGGGATGAGACCACGCCGCCGGTTATGAAGACGTACCGCGCCATGGGTCTCGACCTTTAGAGCGAACCGTCCGATTCGGGGAGTCGAATCTGAACGGTCCGAAAATGGCAGTTGGCCCGGCGGGAAGATCGATCGCGCCGGGCCGGAGGATCATGAGGAGCGCCCTACTGCGGGACTTGCGGCGTGCTCGGGGCCGCCGGCTCGGTGGTCGCAGGCGTCGTGGTCGGCGCCGGAGACATCTGGTCGAGCTGGTCGAGCACCGTGCCGTCCTGGCTGCCGCCGGTCGGGGCGGCCGGCTGGCTGGTGCTCTGCGCCGGCACGTTGTCGAGGATCGACGACGGCCGGTCACCAAAGCGGGTGAGCACGGTGAGGATGATCGAGGTGGCGAAGAACGCCGCGGCAAGGATCGCCGTCGTTCGGGTGAGCACGTTGCCCGTCCCGCGCGCCGACATGAAGTTGCCGCCACCGCCGCCGATGCCGAGCGCGCCGCCTTCGGAGCGCTGCATGAGCACGACCGCGATGAGCGCCAAGATCACCATCAGGTGAATGACGATGATGACGGTTTCCATGGGTCAGTCTGTCCTTGAATCCGGCGCGTTGTACACGATCACCCGCAGTGCCGCCACCCGTCAGTGCGCCGCGGCGACGATACCGAGGAAATCGGCGGCTTTGAGGCTGGCGCCCCCGACGAGGGCTCCATCCACGTCGTCCAGCGCGAGGATCTCGGCGGCATTGGAAGGCTTCACCGACCCCCCGTAGAGGATACGGATCGCCTTGGCGCCGTCGCCGAACCGCTCGGCCAGACGGGAGCGTATATGGGCGTGCGCGGCGGCGATGTCATCACTCGATGCGGTGAGGCCGGTGCCGATCGCCCAGACCGGCTCGTAGGCAACGACCATGTTCTCAGCGCTGGCGCCTTCCGGCACGGAGCCGGCAAGCTGCTTCGACAGCACGGCGTTGGTCTCACCGGACTTCCGCTCGGCCTCGGTCTCGCCGATGCAGAGCACGACGAGGAGCCCCGCCCGCCAGCCGGCCTCGGCCTTGGACCGGACGAGGGCATCGGCCTCGCCATGGTCGGCACGACGCTCGGAATGGCCGACGATGACCAGCTTGCCGCCGGCATCGGCGATCATCTCGGCCGCGATGTCGCCGGTATGGGCGCCATTGGCCTTCGCGTGGCAGTCCTGGCCGCCGATGAGGAGGCTCGAGCCGGCGGCGCGCTCGGCGGCGCGGGCGATGAGCGTCGCCGGCGGGCAGATCGCCACCTCGGCGCTCGTGCCGGCGATTCCCGCCTTCACCGCATCGATCTCGGCCAGGGAAGCGGCGGTGCCGTTCATCTTCCAGTTGCCCGCCACCAGTTGCCTCAGCTTGCCCATGCGCGTCTCGCGTCCCCGTGTCTCGCTCTCGGATGTGGCGACGGGTTAGCAAAAGCGCGGGAGAATTACAAAGGGACGCTTGCCCGCGACGATCCGACGGGTGCTCGGAGGATCGCGCGATTGGCGAAGCGGCCGGGGCTGTGTCACGCTGCACCTCTCGCCCCCCTCCCCCACCGGACGCCCCCGATGACCGCAGCGCTCTTCTCCCCGATCACCCTCGGCCCCATGACCGTGCCCAACCGCATCGCGGTGGCGCCGATGTGCCAGTATTCCGCAGACGACGGCGCGCCGAGCGACTGGCATCTCCAGCACTGGATGAACCTCGGCATGTCGCAGGCCGGCATGATCACCTTCGAGGCGACCGGGGTCGAGCGGCGCGGGCGGATCAGCCATGGCTGCCTGGGCCTTTATTCCGACGACGCCGAGGCCGGAATCGCGTGGCGCCTCAAGGCGGCGCGGCGGGTCTCGCCGGAGGCGACCCGGTTCGGCGTCCAGCTCGCCCATGCCGGACGAAAGGCGTCGAGCCGCCTCCCCGGGCACGGCGGCGGCGCCCTCGGCCCCGACGAGGACCCGTGGCAGACCGTGGCGCCTTCCGCGATCCCCTTCACCCCGGCCTGGCACACGCCGGTGGCGCTCGACGAGCCGGGAATCGAGCGGACCATCGACCATTTCGTCGCCGCGGCGCGCCGGGCCGAGCGCGCCGGCTTCGACTTCGTCGAGCTGCACTTCGCCCACGGCTACCTGGTGCACACCTTTCTCTCGCCCCTCTCCAACCAGCGCACCGACCAGTGGGGCGGCAGCCTCGAGAACCGCATGCGGATCGCCGTCGCCATCGCCCGCGCGGTCCGCGCCGCGCTGCCGGCGTCAATGGCGATGGGCGCTCGCCTCTCCTGCACAGACTGGGTCGAGGGCGGTTTCAACCTCGACGAGGCGGTCAAGGTCTCGGCGGCGCTGAAGAAGGAAGGCGCGATCTACATCTGCGCTTCGGGCGGCGGCCTCCATCCCGACGGTCGGCCGAAGGAGGCGCCCTCCTACATGGTGCCCTTTGCGACACGCATCCGGCACGAGGCCGGCATCCCGACCCGGGCGGTGGGGCTGATCGACGATCCCCTGGTGGCGGAGGCGATCGTCGCCGACGGCCGGGCCGACATGGTGGCGCTGGCCCGCGCCATGCTCGCCGACATGCGCTGGCCGTGGCGGGCGGCCTCGCGGCTCGGCGAGCCGCTCCACCCGGTGCACCAGTACGGCCGCTGCACGCCCGTCATCCATCGCTGGGCGCCGCCGCAGGGCTGATTGCCCTTCCCGGGCGGCGGCGTGCCTCGATTTCGCCGCCGTCCGGCATTCCCTTGCCGCAGCAACCTGCGCTCCCTATTATCCGCGCGCTTTTCCAAGGGGCGGCACAGGATTGCCGCCGGCACCAGAGGTTTCCATGCTCGACAGGCTCCGCAAGGCTTCCAATACGTGGGTGGCGCAGGTTCTCATCGCGCTCCTGGTGGTGAGCTTCGCGGTGTGGGGCGTCTCCGGCTTCTTCACCGGCTTCAACTCGGACGTGGTCGCCAGGGTCGGCTCGACCGAGGTCACCGTCCGCCAGTTCGTGGTCAACTACGACCGCCAGCTGCGGCAGGCCTCGCAGCAGTTCGGCCAGCAGATCACGCCGGAGCTGGCGCAGATGCTGCAGCTGCCGCAACAGGTGCTCGGCCGTCT
>JAEVZM010000318.1 GCA_023392225.1 Pseudomonadota bacterium | reverse complement strand
CGGCCGCCCATCGGGAGGTGGGACGGCCGCAGGCGGCCGCCCCGGAACGAGCGGTGGTCCGACGCCTGGCGTCAGTTGCGGGAGTCGAGCATGTCCTGCACGTCGGCGGCCGCGTTGGCGATCGCCTCCTCGACGGTCTCGTTGCCGAGCAGCGCCGCCTCCTGCATCTGCTGGATGCGCTTGTGGATCTCGGGGAAGCCCGGCGGCGAGACGGCGGCCTCGACCAGGTCGATGTTCGCGGCGAGCGGCGCGGCGAGCCGCTCGGGGGTCTCCGCCTTGCACTCGGCGAGCGGCGAATCCGGCCGCCCCTGCATCTGGAAGAAAGCGCAGGCGCCATCGAGGTCGGCGGCGATGAACTTCAGCACCTCCCAGGCGTCGTCGGGATTCTTGGCGCCTGCGGGAATGCCGTAGCCGGGCACGCCATAGGCGGTGAACCTCTCCTTGGCGTCCGGATTGTCGCCGTTGATCGGTGCGACGAACACCCCGATTTTGTCGAGCATGTCCGGCGCGTCGGCGCGCATGATGTTGTAGAGGAACGGGCCGTCCATCATCATGGCGACCTTGCCGGCGTAGAAGCTCGGACGGACCTCGGGGAAGGTGTTGCCGAACTGCTCGACCGCCGCGCTCCAGCTGCCGGACGTCGCGTTCGAGAAGTCGACCATCCACTGCAGTGTCTCGATCCCCTCCTTGCCGTCGAAGGCGACGGTCTTGCCGTCGGGCGTGAACAGGCTGCCGCCATTGCGCGACAACCACTCGACGAAGGCGTTCTCGGCGGCGGTGGTGCAGTTGATGCAGACGTTGAAGCCGAGCTGGTTGATGACGTTGCCATCGGTCTTGGTCAGGCGCGTGGCGGCGTCCTCCAACTCCTTCCAGGTCTTGGGCGGGTTGTCGGGATCGAGACCGGCTTCGGTGAAGAGGTCACGGTTGTACCAAACCGCCAGCGACGTCGGCACCTTGAACGGAAGCTGGATCAGCTTGTCGTCGTAGCGCGAGCCCTCGATGCTGCTCGGATAGAAGACGGTGTCGAGCGCCAGGCCGTCCCGGGCGACGTAGTCGTCGAGGCCGCGGAGCGCGCCGAGGCTCGCCCATTGCGAGACGTCGTTGCTCGCTGTCATGTAGAGGTCGGGAACGTCGCCGGAGGCGAGCGCGGCAAGCATGCGCTGCGTCGTCGTCGAGCTGGTGAGCGTGACGTTTTCGACCTTGATGTCGGGATGGGCGGCCTCGAAGCGGCCCAGCACTTCCTCGAGCTGCGCCTCGCGCGTTCCGTCCCAGTTGTTCCAGAACACCACGGTGCGCTGTTCGGCCATCAGCGCGGTCGACGACAGAAGCGATGCCACGACCATGCCAGCCGTGACCAACGTGCCTTTGACGAGCCTCATTCTCATTCCTCCCTCCGGTGATTGTGGCGCCGCCCTGATGCGACGGTCTTGCCTATGCTGGGTTCGCAAGTGTGAGGCGGCGCTCGAGCGAGTTGCGCAGGTGGCGCTCCATCGCCCCCCGCGCAGCGGGCGCGTCGCCGGCCGTGATCGCCTCGAACACGGCGCGATGCTCGGCAACCATGTGCCGGATGCGACTCTCCCGGTTCGCCTCGTCGCCGAACTTCGCATTCATCTGCGCCCAGTAGGGCACCGTGACCTGCAGCATCTCCTCGAGCATGGGCAGGCCGGCCCGGCGCGCGATCAGGCGATGGAACTCACGGTCGGAGTCGAGCGAGGCCAGCCACTCGCCGGCGTCGGCCAGCTTCTGGGCAATGTCGAGCTGCGCCTCGATCTCCGGCAGCAGGCTCTTGCCCGGTTGGGCCGCGGCCCGGCTCGCGGTCTCCCCCTCGAGGATGATGCGGACCTCGAACAGCTCGTTGACGCGATGGACATTGAGCGACGCCCAAACGTTGAAGGGCTGCGCGAAGGGATGTTCCGAGACGAAGGTGCCGCGCCCCTGCTCGATGCGGATCACGCCGGTCGCCTGCAGCGAGCGCATCGATTCGCGGATCACGGTGCGGCTGACGCCGAACATCTCGGCGAGCTCGGATTCGGGCGGCAGCCGGGATCCCGCAACGCTCTTGTCGGCGGCGATGTAGGCGATGAGCTGGTCGGTGACCACCTCGCGGCGATCTCGGCCCTCGGCCTTTACGAATTCCATGGATCACGGCCCTTCGTTATACGAGTGATATAAGACGTGTGATGTTTTGGTTGTCAACCCGGTGACGACGCCGATTTCGCGGCCGTGTCTTCGATGCGGTCGGGCCACCACCGATACCGGGCCCGGAACCCGAGGACGGCAGCGGCGCGGTCGACGGCGTAGATCGGACTGTCGGCGTCGAGCGCGCTTGCGCCCGGCACCGCACCGTAGTGCGCCGCGACATGATCGCGGATGTCGCCGTCGCAGAACGGCCAGCCGGCCGAGACGTCGAGCACGGTATGGCCCGCCGGAAGATCCACGAAGGCGGCAAGGCGCACCGCCTCCGCCGCGTCGCGCACATCGACATAGGACCAGAAGCTCTTCACCGCCTGGACCGGGTCGCCCATCCGCAGCGCCACGTGCCCGGCGAACATCCCAGGTGCCCAGATCACCGGAAAGCGAAGGCTGACCGTCGGGATGCCGTGGCTTCCGGCGATCATCGCGCAGATCTCCTCGCCGATGCGCTTCGACACGCCATAGCTCTCGGTCGGATAGGTCCGGTGCGCCTCGTCGACCGGCACATAGTCCGGCACCAGCGGGCGTGGCGCCCGCGAGAAGCCGAGCGCCGACTGGCTCGAGGCGTAGACGATACGAGCGACGCCGGCCTCCGCCGCGCCGATCAGCACCCGCGAGGACAGGGCGACGTTGCCGCTCAGCATCGCCGTCGCAGAGGTTGCCGCAACGTCGGTCAGCGCCGCGATGTGGACGACGACATCGGCGTCCCGCAGGGCGGCGTCCATTCCCTCCCAGGACGCGAGGTCGGCACAGTGGTGCACAACGCCGGAGGGAAGATCCTCGGGAGCCGTCCTGTCGATGGAGATCACCTCGAACCCGGCAACCTGAAAGGCGTTCAGTGCGCGGCGCCCGAGGAGACCGGAGGTACCGGTGACGAGGACTCTTTCGCGTGATCCGGATGGCATGCGGTCAGCCTTTACATATGACGTATTATCTCTGCTCTCTTTGCATCCTCCTGGGCGCCTGCCAAGGGCCATGGTGACCGTCGAGCAACCCGCCGTGCGCCTGCCGCCCAAGCGACCCGCCCTACCGCATCGGACAGACGGCGCGCGTCGCGGACGCGCCGACGCGAAAGCCCCCCCCACCGCAAAGGCGCCATAGGCAGCAACTCTCCAGAACCAGGTGCAGTCCTGCACGGCGTCTCTCGGATCTCCGCCCTCAAGTCGCGTGCTGGGAACGACACCGGGACCCGGGGCAGCGGCCGCGGGATCCCTAGGAATTTCTTCGATTGTCACTACTACCAGGATGGATTCGCGCCGCGGCGGGCATGCAGCGGCTCTTCCTTTGCACACAGGCGGGACTGCAGGGGAGTTGCACCAATGGATGCATGCATGCAGGATGGTTCCTAATCTGGAAGAGTTCTACATGACGACCCGGCTCACACTCCGCCTCGATTTCGCTACCGGCTCCCGCCTCGGACCGGGCAAGATCGCCCTTCTCGAGGCGATCGACCGCCTTGGATCGATCGCTGCGGCGGGCCGGGAGTTCGGGATGTCCTACCGCCGTGCCTGGTTGCTGACGGACGAAGTCAACCGAACCTTTGACAAGCCGTTGGTCGAGGCACGCGGCGGCGGCAAGAACGGCGGCGGTGCCGCCCTTACGCCGCGCGGCAAGGAGATCGTCAGGCTCTATCGCTCGGTCGAGGCCGAGGCCAAGAAGAGCACGGCGCGCGAGGTCAGGCGCCTGGGCCGGGTGCTCGCCAGCCCGGCGAAGTAGCGGCTTCGATCGACGCGCACCAAGCGGAGCGTCATTGTGCCGCCTTCCTGGTCATATTTGACTCGATATAACGCTGCGCGACGGCCGGGATACGGCTCCCGGCCACACGGTTCCCGTCCGAATGGGCGGGAAGAGACGCTCTCAGCAGGCGTCTTCTCTCGACTGGCCGGGGGGTAGCGCCCCCGCCCCTTTAAGCCCCCGGCCACACCGCTGGG
>JAEVZM010000264.1 GCA_023392225.1 Pseudomonadota bacterium | reverse complement strand
GCCAGAGCCAGCCCGAGATCATCGGCCTCCTCGATCCCAATCCGCTCCACCTCTTCGACGTCCACGGCAACGTCGCCGAGATGCTGCTCGAACCGTTTCGCATGAACCGGGCCGGGCGCATGCACGGCCTGGCGGGCGGCTTCGTGGCGAAGGGGGGCTCGTTCCGCTCCGAGCTGGCCCAGACCGGCAATGCGGCGCGCCGCGAGCATGGTTATTTCCGCGACGACGGCGCCGAGGAATACAGCGCGGCCGATCTCGGGTTCCGGATGGTGCTGGCGAGTCCGGCGGTCACGGCCGATGCCGACGCGATCCGCGAGGAATGGCGGCGGGTCGGACAACCTCGCCGGCTGGAGGGTGAAGACCCCGTCGAACAGCTGTCCGCGCTGCAGCGCGACCTGTCCGACCTGTCGATCATCCGCTCGATCGACGAGATCAAGCAGGCCATCCTGACCCTGTCGTCGGAGCGGAACGATTCCCAGTACCGGCTGCTCGACAGCCTGCTGCTCGGCAGCGGCCGGCTCGTCCTGGAGATCAGGAGGCGGCACATCGACATCGTCAACCGCACCGCCATGCTCGAGGTCGGCCTTCCGGACGATCTCATCGCCGAGTTCACCGAGGACAACATCGTCGACGAAAGCGTCATCGCCGACTTCAACTACTTCAATCACGAGCTCCTCAGCGGCATCGCGAGCGAGTTCAGCAATGCCGAGATCGCCGAGCGCGGCGAGCGGGTCGCGGCCGAGCTCCGCCGTCGCGACCTCCGCGATCACGACATCGCCGAGGCGGTGTCGATCAGCAGCCTTCTGGCCCAGCGCCTGGCGACGCCTGGAGGAACCGTCGATCGGGAGGAGATCCTCCGCCTGGCGACGGAGGGCCAACAGTAGACCACTGGCCTAGCGCTTGGCGGCCGAGACCGCGTCCTCGAAATCCATGCGGCGTTCGATCGAGCCCTTCAGGAAGCACGCAGCATGGCGTGTGTTGAAGGTGAACGCCCGACATGCCGTCCGCGACGCGCAGAGGCTCTCGCATTTCTCGAGGGTGATGTCACGGATCGCTGGCCCGAGATCACCGCCGCGAAAGTCGACGCCGTACTTGTAGACAAAACGCGGACCGGCGGACGGCTCCGGCTCGGTCTGGACCCGCGGCGCATCGCTTCGCACCCCGGAGGCCGTGCCGCTGGCCGAGCGGCGACTGGTGACGGTGGCCCACAGGGTGCAGGCTTCCCTGCCCGCGATGAAGCTGAAGCCGCGGCAGGCCTCGGTCTCGGCGCAGCTGTCGCGGCAGACGTCCAAGTCCCGCGCAGGGACCTGCGTCAGGGCGCGGCCGCTGAGGGCGGTGTCGCGGTATTCCTCGAAGGTGATGCGCTGTCTGGGGGGGGACGGCTCGGGTGGGGCGTTTGGGGCGACCGCCACCGCCTGGCGCGCGCCCGAATATGCGTCGGCATCGACCTGGCCGAACCGTACCGACGACCACAGCGTGCAGGCCTGCCGGGCGGAGGCGAAGGTGAAGCCCTGGCACTGCGCCGAGCGGCTGCACGCCGAGCGGCAGACATTGACGTCATCGGTGCGGCCGAGGTCGGACTGCTCGCCGACCAGGGCCGTCGCCGGGTACTCCTCGAAGATGAGCCTCTGCAGCGCCGACAGAGCCTCGTCCTTGTACCCGCTCGTTGGGTACTTCCGCAGAAAGTCGCGCCAGCCCTCGGGTGTGTCCTGTGCGATGGCCTCACGGAACGCAACCGCGATCGCCATGCGTTTCCGGTGCTGAATGACGACGAAGACGTGATCGGAGCCGCCGTGACACCGGATATAGTCGTCCGCCGGTGCCACCTCGGTCGCGTTGAGCGCGGCGTCGCGCATCTCGTCCTCGGGGCCGCACGCCGCCTCGCCCGCAGCCAGTGCCCCGCCCGGGAAGAAGCTCAGCGCGCCGAGCGCGAGCAACGTGAATGCCAGAGCACGGCATATCGTCGCCAAGCCCGACACGCGACCTTGCAGTCCCATGCTCATGCCGCGCCCGTCACCCGCGTCATGGCAGGAAGCCGCGCGGCGAGACCGGCCGGCATCGCCGACACCTGGCCTGTCGAACTCGCTCGAACCGGAACTCTCATTCGCCAAACCGATGATCTACGGACAGGCGAACACACACGTCGGTTCGTCCTCGTGTTCACCCCCTGCGGAGCCGACCAGCATGATGCCAATTCGCATCCCGCTTGTACACCGGGTTGCATGGCCCCGCCCGTGCCGCAAATTGCGCGAAATTGCCGCCGTGGGGCCGCCGTGTGGCCGAGCCGGCGCAATGGCGCAAGCGAGGTGCGACCTGTTGGTGAGCGCGCCGGGGCTCGAACCCGGGACCTACTGATTAAAAGTCAGTTGCTCTACCGGCTGAGCTACGCGCTCCAAAGGGGGCATTTCCCGGCGCGCGGACCCTAGCCACGCCCCCTCCCCCGGTCAACCGAAACCGCAAGCGCCGGCGCGCAGAGCCGCACCATTGCCGCGCTCGAAGCGTAGCACCATGCACGCCGTGAAACCAATTCGCGCGAAGTGGCGTATAGTCGGCATCGCAAGCGTGGAGGCCACCCGTATGACCGCATGGTTGGGACGCATCTTGCTCACCCTCGCCCTCGTCACAGCCGCCGGGGCGACCGTCACCCGCGCCGAGATCGCCGAGGCCGACCGGCAGGTGTTTCGCGACATCATCGCCGGCCAGATCGCCGCCTTTCAGCGCGACGACGGCGCGACCGCCTATGGCTACGCCTCGCCGACCATCCAGGGGCTGTTTCCCGGCGTCGATCGCTTCATGGCCATGGTCCGGCTTGGCTACCAGCCGGTCTACCGACCGCGCTCGGTGACCTTCGGCACCGTCGCCGAGACCGCGCGCGGGCCGGAGCAGCGGGTCTTCGTCACCGGGCCGGACGGCCGCCACTGGCTGGCGATCTACACGCTCCAGAAGCAGCCGGACGGCAGCTGGCGGATCAACGGCTGCGTGCTGACCGAGGACCCCGGCGAATCCGCCTGAGCCGGTCGAGTTCGCAGGGCCTCAGTCGAGCGCCGGCAGGTCGCCCTCGGCGTAGCCCTCGAGCGTCTCGGCGGCGAAGTCGTCGTAGCGGTGGCCGGCGATCGCGGCGCGGATCTGGCCCATCAGGCGCTGGTAGTAGGCGAGGTTGTTCCAGGTCAGCAGCATCGCGCCGAGATACTCGCCGGACTTCACGAGGTGATGGAGATAGGCCCGGGAATAGTCGCGCGAGGCCGGGCAGTCGGTATACGGGTCGAGCGGCCGCGGATCCTCGGCGTGGCGGGCGTTCTTGAGGTTGATCTTGCCGTAGCGGGTATAGGCGACGCCGTGCCGGCCGGCCCGGGTCGGCAGCACGCAGTCGAACATGTCGATGCCGCGCTTGATCGCGCCGAGGATGTCCTCCGGCGTGCCGACGCCCATCAGGTAGCGCGGCCGGTCGACTGGCAGCGCCGGCGTCGTCACCGCGATCATGTCGAACATCGTCTCCTGCGGCTCGCCGACCGCAAGGCCGCCAATGGCGTAGCCGTCGAAGCCGATCGCCACCAGCCCCTCGGCGGAGTGGATCCGGAGGTCGGGGATGTCGCCGCCCTGGACGATGCCGAACAGCGCCCGCCCGGTCGGCGCGCCGAAGGCGGCCTTCGAGCGCTCGGCCCAGCGCAGCGACAGCGCCATCGCCTTCTCGACCGCCGGCCGCTCGGCGGGCAGCGCCACGCACTCGTCGAGCTGCATGCGGATGTCGGCGTCGAGGAGGCCCTGGATCTCGAGCGAGCGCTCCGGGGTCAGCCGGTGCTCGCCGCCATCGATATGCGAGCGGAAGGTGACGCCGTCCTCGTCGATCCGCCGGAGCGAGGCCAGCGACATGACCTGGAAGCCGCCGGAATCGGTGAGGATCGGGTACGGCCAGTTGGAGAAGGCATGGAGGCCGCCGAGCCGGGCGACCCGCTCGGCACCGGGGCGGAGCATCAGATGGTAGGTGTTGCCGAGGATGACGTCGGCACCGAGCTGTCGCACCTGGTCCGGATACATCGCCTTGACGGTACCGGCGGTACCGACCGGCATGAAGGCCGGGGTGCGGATGACGCCGCGGGCAAGCGCCAGCGTCCCGGTCCGGGCATTGCCGTCGCTGGTGGCGAGAGTGAACGTGACGCCGGGGGTCATCGCACCGCCTCCGGATGGAGGAGGCTCGCATCGCCATAGGAGTAGAAGCGGTAGCCGGCGGCGATGGCGTGGCGATACGCGGCGAGCATCGTCTCGCGGCCGGAAAAGGCAGAGACCAGCATGAAGAGGGTCGAGCGCGGCAGGTGGAAGTTGGTCATGAGCAGGTCCACGGCCCGGAAGCGATAGCCCGGGGTGATGAAGATCGAGGTTTCTGCGGCGAAGGGATGGATGACGCCGTCCCCGCCCGCCGCGGATTCGAGGACGCGGAGCGAGGTCGTGCCGACCGCGACGAGACGGCCGCCGCGCTCGCGCGCCCGGTTGAGCGCCGTCGCGGTGTCCGCATCGACCGTCCCCCACTCGGCGTGCATCCGGTGGTCCGCGGTGTCGTCGGCCTTCACGGGGAGAAACGTTCCCGGCCCCACATGGAGGGTTACGGTAAGGGTCTCCACCCCCATGCCGTCAAGCCGTTCGAGCAGCTCGGGCGTGAAATGGAGCCCCGCGGTCGGCGCGGCCACCGCACCCTCGGCGCTGGCGAACATCGTCTGGTAGTCGGTGCGGTCCTCGGCGTCTTCGGCACGACGCCCGGCGATGTAGGGCGGCAGCGGCATGTGGCCGATGGCGTGGATCGCCTCGTCGAGCACCGGCGCCGAAAGGTCGAAGCGGATCAGCACGTCGCCGGCCTCGCCCTTGGCTTCGACCGTGGCATCGAGCCCGGCGGCGAGGCAGGCGCCCTCGGTGCTCGCCCCGAAACGGAGCCGGTCGCCGGGAGCGAAACGCCGGCCGGGACGCGCGAAGGCGCGCCAGCGAGACGGATCGAGCCGCTCGAACAGGGTCACAGAGACCGGCACGGAGCTGTCGCCGCGGACCCGCTCGCCGCGCAGCTCGGCCGGGATCACCTTGGTGTCGTTGACGACCAGCACATCGCCGGGCCTGAGGAGACCCGGCAGGTCGCGGACATGGGCGTCGCCAAGTCCCTCCCCCGGCTTGACGACGAGCAGCTTGGCGGCGTCGCGCGGGCGCGCCGGCCGCAATGCGATGGCGGATTCGGGAAGCTCGAAATCGAACAGGTCGACGCGCACGGTGGCTCGGTTACCTCCGCGGCAGCGACTGGAGCAGGATCGCGAAGCCGACGACGACGAGGAGCACCGGCAGGAACACGCCCCAGGGCACGTCGATGTCGAGAAGGAACACGACCGTCAGCCCGATCAGGATGACCGCGGTGATCAGCGGGCTGGCCATGCCTGGGCCGAAGCGGCCGCCATTTGCCTGGTAGCGCCGCCAAAAGCCTGAAAGCGCGAAGAGCGCGGGGATCAGGAGCACCAGCGACCACAGGTTGGTCGGAATCGGGACGCCACGGTTCTGAAGAAAGAAGATCACCCCGACCGCGATCAGGATCAGGGCGGCGATCAGGGCACCGGGGCCGCGCTTGCCGGAATCGTCGCGTCTGCCCTGCTCTGTTCCCGCCATGTCTTCCTCGATGGTGCGTCCCGCCGCGCTTCTTAGCACGGCGGGATGCGACGGGAAGGGCTCAGGCCGCGTCGGCCATCACCTTGAGCGAGACGATCTTGTCCGGATCGGTGACCGGCTCGCCGCGCTTGATCTTGTCGATGTTGTCCATGCCCTCGACCACTTCGCCCCAGACCGTGTACTGGCCGTTGAGGAACGAGGCGTCGTCGAAGCAGATGAAGAACTGGCTGTCGGCCGAATCCGGGTTCTGGGCGCGGGCCATCGAGCAGGTGCCGCGCACGTGCTTGCCCGCATTGAACTCCGCCTTCAGCTTCTTGCCCGAGCCACCCATGCCGGTGCCGGTCGGATCGCCGCCCTGGGCCATGAAGCCCTCGATGACCCGGTGGAACGGCGTGCCGTTGTAGAAGCCCTCGCGCGCCAGCTCCTTGATCCGCGCCACGTGGTTGGGGGCGAGATCGGGCCGGAGCGCGATCGTCGCCTTGCCCTTGGTGGTCTCGAGGATCAGGGTGTTCTCCGGATCGAGTTCGGCCATGATCTGTGGTCTCTCCTTTGTCGGTGTTCTTCAGAGTGTTCAGTTCTTCACGTCGGCGGCGACGCGCATGGTGACGATGCGGTCGGGATTCTGCACGGGCTCGCCGCGCTTGATCTGGTCAACGAGGTCCATGCCTTCAACCACCTCGCCCCAAACGGTGTACTGGCCGTTGAGGAACGAGCAATCCTGGAAGCAGATGAAGAACTGCGAATTGGCGGTGTCGGGATCGTTGGTGCGCGCGGCGCCGATGGTGCCGCGGCCGAAATTGGTGTTGGTGAACTCGGCCTTGAGGTCGGGAAGGTTCGATCCGCCGGTGCCGGTGCCGGTCGGGTCGCCGCCCTGGGCCATGAAGCCGTCGATGACGCGGTGGAAGGGCGTGCCGTCGTAGAAGCCCTCGCGGGTCAGCTCCTTGACGCGGGCGACGTGGTTGGGGGCGAGGTCCGGGCGGAGCTTGATCACCACCGTGCCGCTGTCGAGCGTCATCAGGAGCGTGTTCTCGGGGTCCGTGTCCGCCGCGGCGGCAGGAAGCGTTGCGACGAACAGCAGGCAGAACGCTGCGATCAGGTTGCGAAACATGACTTACTCATCCTCTGTACAGGTGATCGGATAGATGCGCTCGCCGACGACGTGGACATAGCCGATATAGACCGGCATCTCGTCGCCCTCCTCGGCGCGGAGAAGGCGGATCCTGATGGTCGCGTCCGAAGAGTCCGCATCCGTCAGGTCGATATTGAAGCTGTCGCCCTCCTCGAAGGACTGGCGGGTCTGGATCGGGACCGCGCCCTCGTCGAGGGACAGCGAGCTGAACGACTTCGCCGGCGTGATGACGCGCACCCAGTTGGGCGGCGAGCCGGCAGCGCGCGGCAGGTTCATCTCGACGCTCGCGCCCGAGCCGTCGAGCGCGTCGCACACCATGCCGGCGGTCGCCGAAGCCGGGCCGGCCACGAGCGGCTGGGCGGCGAGCGCCGCCACGAGGGCGAAGGTGAGGCGCGACATGGTCTGGCTCGCGATCAGCGGGGGAACTTCCGGGCGATCCGCGCCGCCACGGTGGCGGGCACGAACGGGTGGACGTCACCGCCCATTGCGGCGATCTGGCGGACAAGCGTGGCGGTGATGTGGCGGGTTTCGGGCGTGGCCGGCAGGAACACGGTCTGCACCTCGGGGGCCATGGCGCCGTTCATCCCTGCCATCTGCATCTCGTAGTCGAAGTCGGCGGCGTCGCGAAGGCCGCGCACGATCACCCCTGCGCCGAGCTTCCGGGCGGCCTCCACCACCAGGCCATGGAAAGTCTCGACCCGCACCCGACCGGCAGCCCCGGGCAGCGTCTCGGCGACCTCCGCGATCATCGCCCGCCGCTCGTCGACGTCGAACATCGGCTCTTTCGAGGGATGGATGCCGATCGCGACCACCACCTCGTCGGCGAGGCGGAGCGCACCGTGGAGGACGTCGCTGTGTCCGTTGGTGATCGGATCGAAGCTGCCCGGATAGAGCGCTATGCGCGACATGTGTGCCTACTCCGTCACCTCGCTGCCGCCGAACCGGCAGCGACTTCTATCGACTGCCACCCACCCCCGCAAGCACGCGCACGAAGCCGTTACCGGAGATTACAAAAGCTTCATTTGGGTTGTGATCGCAAGCACACCAGTTCTGTGACGTACGTCACTGTTACTTGGAAGGTCGGGAACTATCTCAGCGTCAAGATGATTGATGGGTCGTAAGCAGAACCCCTGCAGGACCTGAGCTAGGACAAGGACAATGACCAAGCGCACCCGCCAGATCTTCGCTGCCGTCGCCTTCGCTGCGACCGTCGCGGCTGCGGTGACCGGCGCAACCCTCCGCGGCGAGACCCGCGAGGCCCCGACCGTCGCCGAGACCTGCGCCACCGTGGAATGGCCGAACATTCCCGCGCAGTGCCTCACCGGCGCAGTGAATACCAACGTTCGTGTCATCAACGGCGCCGAGGCGGCGCCGCAGGCGCTGGCTTCCGCCGACGCCAACATGACCGAGCGCTTCGAAGTAGCGTTCCAGTAAATCGCCACGGGGCGGAAAGCTGAACGCTGGATGAATGAACCATACCGGAACCCTTAAGGCGGTTTCGGCATTAATTAGGCGGAGACGGGACGAACGGACTTCGCCGGAGGACACCGAAATGACGATCTGGCTCCACACTACGATCCTTGCGACGAGCATCGCGGCGACCATTGCCGTCGGCATCGCAAGCGCCGCCAAGTACGACGCGACCGAGATGGTCGCGCCGAAGGCCGACCAGCTGCCGATCGCCGAGGTGGCGAGCGCGCCGGCCCAGGATTTCGTGACCATCGAGAAGCGCGGTGACGGGGTTTCTGTCCTCGCCCGCATCCCGGCCGACGGCGAGATGCTCGCCGTCGACTGAGGCATCCCCTCGTCCGCGACTTTACCTCCCGGACGAACAGAAAAAAGGCCGCCGAAACCCCCGGCGGCCTTTTTTGCATTCGCGGCAGCAGCGGTTCCGTACCTCTGCCTCGGCCAGAGTCCCGACCGGACTCCGATCAGTCCGCGCCAGCCTCCGGCTCGCCCTCATCCTCGCCGTTGGCCGCCTCGCCGGCGACATGCTCGACCGAGACGATCTTCTCACCCTGGGTGACGAACAGCGTGACGCCCTGCGTGCCGCGGCCGGCAATGCGGATCGGCTTGTCGCCGCCGACCGGCATGCGGATGGTCTGGCCGCCGTCGGTGATGCAGATGATCTGGTCGACGTCCTCGACCGGGAAGGCGGCGACCAGCGGGCCGTTGCGGTCGGTGACCGCCATGGCGACGATGCCCTTGCCGCCGCGCTTGGTCGTCCGGTACTCGAAGGACGAGGTGCGCTTGCCGTAGCCGCGCTCGGAGACCGCCAGCACGAACTGCTCGGCCGCCCCCATCTCGGCGTAGCGGTCGAAGCTCAGCGCCCCGGCCTCGGCCTCCGCCGTGCCCTCTTCCTCCTCGGCATCGCTCTCGACGACTGGCACTTCCTCCGGCTCGCCCTCACCGCGGACCGCACGGCTCTGCTTGATGTAGAGCTCGCGCTCGGCCGGCGTCGCGTCGAAGTGGCGGAGGATCGCCATCGAGATCACCCGATCGCCCTCGGCGAGCGTGACGCCGCGGACGCCGATCGAGTCGCGGCCCTTGAAGACGCGGACCTCCGGCACCGGGAAGCGCACGCACTGACCGGCCGCCGTGGTGAGCAGCACGTCGTGGTTCTCGGTGCAGGTGTCGACGGAGAGGATCTCCTCGCCCTCGCCGAGCTTCATGGCGATGATGCCGGAGCGGCGGACGTCGACGAAATCGCTGAGCTTGTTGCGACGCACCGTGCCGCCGGTGGTCGAGAACATCACGTCGAGCGTCTCCCAGCTCGCCTCGTCCTCGGGCAGCGGCATGATCGTGGTGATGCGCTCGCCGGTCTCGAGCGGCAGGAGGTTGATCAGCGCCTTGCCGCGCGACTGCGGCTGGGCGAGCGGCATCCTCCAGACCTTCTCCTTGTAGACGCGGCCACGGGAGGAGAAGAACAGCACCGGGGTATGGGTATTAGCGACGAAGACGCGGGTGACGAAGTCCTCGTCCTTGGTCGCCATGCCGGTGCGGCCCTTGCCACCGCGCTTCTGCGCCCTGTACGTGTCGAGCGGCACGCGCTTGATCCAGCCGGCATGGGTCACGGTGACGACCATGTCCTCGCGAGCGATCAGGTCCTCGTCGTCGAGGTCGGCCCCACCGTCGACGATCTCGGTCTTGCGCGGGGTCGCGAACTCGTCGCGCACCGCGGTCAGCTCGTCCCGGATGATCTGGCGGATGCGCAGGCGCGAGCGCAGGATGTCGAGATAGTCCTTGATCTCGGCGGCGATCTTCTCGAGCTCCTCGTCGATCTCGTCGCGACCGAGGGCGGTGAGGCGGGCGAGGCGCAGCTCGAGGATGGCGCGGGCCTGGGCGTCCGACAGGCGATAGGTGTTGTCCTCGGCGAGCCGGTAGCGCGGATCGTCGATGAGGGCGACCAGCGGGGCGATGTCCTCGCCCGGCCAGTCGCGCTCCATCAGGCGCTCACGCGCCTCCGTGGTATCCTTCGAGGTGCGGATGATGCGGATCACCTCGTCGATATTGGCGACGGCGATGGCGAGGCCGACCAGCACATGCGCGCGGTCGCGCGCCTTGGCCAGCAGGAACTTGGTCCGCCGGCCGATCACCTCCTCGCGGAAGGCGACGAAGGCCTGGAGGAAGTCGAGCAGCGTCATGGGCTGCGGACGGCCACCGTTCAGCGCCACCATGTTGGCGCCGAACGAGGTCTGCAGCGGCGAGAAGCGGTAGAGCTGGTTGAGCACGACGTCGGCCACCGCGTCGCGCTTCAGCTCGATCACGACGCGCATGCCCTGGCGGTCGCTCTCGTCACGGATGTCGGATATGCCCTCGATCCGCTTGTCGCGGACCAGCTCGGCCATCTTCTCGATCATGGTGAGCTTGTTGACCTGGTAAGGGATCTCCGTGATGACGATCGCCTCGCGCTCGCGGCGGACCGTCTCGAAGCTCACCTTGCCGCGCATCAGCACCGAGCCGCGGCCGGTGCGATAGGCCGAAGCGATGCCGGCGCGGCCGAGGATCATGCCGCCGGTCGGGAAATCCGGCCCCGGCACGATCTCCATCAATCGCTCGACGGTGATCCCTGGATCGTCGAGGAGCGCCATCGTGGCGTCGATCACCTCGCCGAGATTGTGCGGCGGGATGTTGGTCGCCATGCCGACGGCGATGCCGCCGGCGCCGTTGACAAGGAGGTTGGGAAAACGCGCCGGCAGGACGACCGGCTCGGTCTCCGAGCCGTCGTAGTTCTCCTGGAAATCGACCGTGTCGCGGTCGATGTCCTCGAGCAGCGACTGCGCCACCTTGGCGAGGCGCACCTCGGTGTACCGCATGGCCGCCGGCGGGTCGCCGTCGACCGAGCCGAAGTTGCCCTGCCCGTCGATGAGCGGGACGCGCATGGAGAAGTCCTGCGCCATGCGGACGAGCGCGTCATAGACCGACTGGTCACCGTGCGGATGGTACTTACCGATCACGTCGCCGACGACGCGGGCCGACTTGCGGTAGGGCTTGTTCCAGTCGTAGCCGGCCTCGCTCATCGCATAGAGGATGCGGCGGTGGACCGGCTTAAGGCCGTCGCGGGCATCGGGCAGCGCCCGCGACACGATCACGCTCATGGCGTAATCGAGATAGCTCCGCCGCATCTCGTCGGTGATGAAGATCGGCTCGATGCCGGTGGGCTTGTCGCCCGGCTCGTCCGGCGCCTGCGGCGGCGGGGTTTCGT